>NZ_JWHB01000025.1:0-53591 GCF_000804305.1 Acinetobacter sp. YZS-X1-1
TCTTTCTAGGCTAGGTTTATGCAACAAAGCCCTTTAGAGTTGAAGTAACAAATCAAATTTAAATCAGATTTGAAAAATAATTACGGTAGTTGCTGTCCTGTGGTAATAATTCTAATAAACGCTGTACAGCATCAATACGATCATGTGTTTGCCCAATAATCCGTAATAATTGATCGGTATCCTTTATTTGATAAATCAACTGGCTTAAACGGGCATCAAAACAATGTCTCCAAGTACTGAGTAAAGGGCTTTCTGATTTAGATAAAAAGCTACCTTTATATAGCGAGAATGTACTCGAAATAAGATTTGCATTTAATGATTGTTCAGCACGTAAAAAATCACATTGGACTTCACAGGTAAGCCTATAAATGCGAGCCTCAATTGAATGAGGTAGTAGGCTACGAAGTTGTGAAAGCTCAGCCTTTAAGGTTTTTAGGCTGACATTACGCTCACCATAAAGGGCATAGTGTAACTCTTCTAAACCAATGCCGTACGGATACAAAGCTAAAATGCAAAGTATTTCAATTTGACGGTGAGTCAAGTTCAAAGTATGCCCATTAAATTGAACCCAGGGCGAACCTAGCGCTTTAATGTATAAAAAATTTTTCTGTTCAAATTTTATTGCTCGCTGTATTAAGTCTGCACAGCGTTCCACAGCAAGAATGCCTAGAGGGGTATGTTTTTTATATTTTGTGGAAAGATTGATAATGCCATGAAATTGACCTGAAGTCGGATCCCAGATAGGTGCTGCATAACAGACCCAATCACGAACGCTGTCCATTTGGTTTTCATGAGAATATACACAACTTGATGTTTGACTATTTAATGTCATACCAATCGCATTGGTCCCAACCGCCTGCGTTGACCAATGGCCACCTTCAATAAAATGTACCTGTTCAGCAGAAGAAAGCATCGCGGAACTACTCCAGGTCCATAACAGAGTACCATGGTGATCTGTAAGACCAATTGCCATATCGGAATCATTAGCAATTCTTAATAAATCGGCATAATTATGCTGAATAGAGCGGCGGAATAGGGAAGTCTGATCTTCTTGAGGCAAAGCCAAAACGGGTGCAGCCTGAACAATATGCTGATTAATTAAATGTGTTGTTTGCAGCTTTTTTGCTAGTGCTGTATTGAACAGGTTCATATCATATTCCTTTATGATTAGACTGTAATATCTTTAAACTTCAGAAATCAATTTCCAGATCTATACTCATTCAATCTTTTCTTACGTGTACCAAATCATTTTTCTTGGATTCGTTAAATAACCTTTTTTGGGTTTTACCAGCCTTTTAGCTACTTTAAAAGTGTTGTTATGGACTGGAAATGACTATTTTTATCTGAAGTGTTAATAAAAGTAACCATTATGTTGATAAATAGGATCCTTTAAATGATGAAAATGTCATTCACGCACGTAGGGCACAGGTACAGCCTCACCATAATACTGGCGGTCAGCAAAATAACTCGATCGCACTAATGGTGCACTCCAAATATTCTTAAACTCTAAGTGCTCTCCATGAGTTTGATAATGTTTAAACTCTTGCAATGTAACAAAACGATGAATTGGCGCATGTGATTTGGATGGCTGTAGGTATTGGCCGATTGTGACATAATCAATTTGATAATCTTTCAAATCATTTAATAACGCAATAACCTCAGCTTCAATCTCTCCTAAACCCACCATCAAACCACATTTCGTTGGGATATCAGGGCAGTAGTGTTTAAATTTCTTAACTAAATTCAATGAATGCTGATAGTCAGCGCCTGGTCGCATGGCTTTATACAGGCGTGGCACGGTTTCAATATTGTGATTAAAGACATCAGGTGGATTTTTGCTCAAAATTTTAAGTGCAATATCTGCGCGACCACGAAAATCAGGAACCAAAACTTCAATCAAAGTGCCTAGACTAGTTTGACGAATTTCTCGAATGCAATCTGCAAAATGCTGTGCACCGCCATCTTTTAAATCATCTCGGTCAACGGAAGTAATCACAACATACTTTAAGTTTAGATTCTTCACTGTTTCAGCCAAATGCAGTGGCTCGTTAATATCTAAGGCATTAGGACGGCCATGCGAGACATCACAGAATGGACAGCGTCGAGTACAGATATCACCCATAATCATGAATGTTGCTGTTCCACTACCGAAACATTGCGGCAAGTTAGGACAAGCCGCTTCTTCGCAAACGGTATGTAGTTTTTGTTGTCTTAATAAATCCTTAATGATTTGGACTTCCTCAGGTTGACTAATTTTAGTCCGGATCCATTCTGGCTTTTTCGGTATCGTTTCCGTTGGAACAACTTTAATTGGAATACGCGCCATTTTTTTAGCGCCACGTAGCTTCTTTCCAGTTAATACTGAGTTATTTAAATCCATTTCAAACACTCCGTCGTTTAAAATAATTAATATTGAGCCTGATATTAAATAAGCTGCTTTAAATGCATTAATAATATTAAAACAGGGCAAAAAAACTTATCATATGAAACAAAGGTTGGTTAAAGGTTTGTTTTTGTATATAGCTGAATAATATTAAAAAATTTACAAATTTTTTAATATTATAAACCACTGTTTTTAATGTTTATCTTATGTTTTTATGCATTATATTTTTTTAGTCTAATATGAAATTAAATAAAAATATTCTTATATAAATATACGATTTAAAAATCCAGTTATTCAATTTGGGATTTTCTTTTAAGCGTAGTTAATAAGGAATAAATATATGCAATTAACGGAAGAGCAATTGCTAGCAGCATACAAAAGAATGCGCGACATTCGTGAATTTGAGGATCGACTTCACGATGAAAACAATACAGGTGATATCCCAGGTTTCATCCATCTTTATAGCGGTGAGGAAGCTGTTGCCGTAGGGATCTGTGAAAATTTAACAGATAAGGACTTCATTACCTCAACACATCGTGGTCACGGACATTGTATTGCAAAGGGCTGTGACATTCACGCCATGATGCTAGAAATTTTTGGCAAAGATGATGGTTTGTGTCGTGGTAAAGGTGGCTCAATGCACATTGCGGACTTAGATAAAGGCATGCTCGGTGCAAACGGTATTGTGGGTGGTGGTCCACCTTTGGCTATTGGGGCAGCTTTAAGTGCTAAAACACTCAAAAATGGTGGGATTGGTCTATCTTTTACCGGTGATGGTGGTTCAAATCAGGGCTTAACTTTTGAAGCCATTAATATGGCTGTTGTGTTAAAGCTTCCTGTCATTTTTGTTTTTGAAAATAACGGTTTTGGTGAAGGTACTGCACATGATTATGCCGTAGGCAGTAAAGATATTGCAGGCCGAGCAGCAGGTTTTGGCTTACCCGCTGAAAAAGTAGATGGAACAGATTTTTTTGCTGTGTATGAAGTTGCACAAAAGGCTATTGAACGTGCCCGCCGTGGTGAAGGTCCGAGTGTGATTGAAACGGTAACCAACCGATTTTATGGACATTTTGAAGGTGATCCAGGGCTTATCCGTTCTAAAGAAGAACTGGATTATGTCAAAGAACATAAGGATCCATTGAAAATATTCCGCGAAAAAGTCAAAGACAAAATTGACGAAGCCAAGCTCGATGCGATTGACGCTCAGTCTAAAGCCAATGTAGACGATGCTGTTGCAAAAGCACGCGCAGCTAAGTACCCAGAAGCCTCTCAGTTACTTACTGATGTTTACGTCTCTTACTAAAGGAATAGTAGAACAATGCCAAATAAAAGTTATCGAAACGCAATTAAAGAAGCAATTGAATTAGAAATGCACCGAGACCCAAGTGTCATTGTGGTCGGTGAAGATGTTCGTGGTGGGCATGGTGGCAAAAATACCGATGACAATAAACTGGAAGGTTTTGGCGGTGTACTTGGTGTAACCAAAGGTTTATGGACTGAATTTGGTTCTGAACGAGTCATTGATACTCCAATTACAGAATCAGCGATTATTGGTATGGCGGCAGGTGCTGCTGCAACGGGTTTAAGACCTGTGGCAGATTTAATGTTTATGGATTTTTACGGCGTGTGTTATGACATGCTGTATAACCAAGCAGCTAAATTTCGCTACATGTTTGGCGGCAAAGCCAAAGCGCCACTCGTTGTACGAGGCATGATCGGTGCAGGTTTTTCTGCCGCAGCACAGCATTCTCAGTCGCCATATAACGTGTTTGCCTCAGTACCTGGCTTAAAAGTGGTGGTGCCTTCGAGCGCCTATGATGTGAAAGGGTTATTGATTCAAGCCATTCGAGATGATGACCCAGTAGTCTTTTGTGAACACAAGTTATTGTACGACATTAAGGGCGAAGTACCAGATGAGGCCTACACTATTCCTTTTGGTGTCGCAAATTACACACGTGAAGGTACTGATATCACCATTATTGCCTTAAGCCTGATGGTGCATCGTGCCAATGAAGTGGCGGATAAGCTCGCAAAAGAAGGCATTTCGGTTGAAGTGGTTGACCCTCGAACCATTTCTCCATTAGACGAAGATGGCATTTTAGAGTCAGTGGCTTCAACAGGTCGCGTAGTTATTGTGGATGAATCAGCAGCGCGTTGTGGTTTCGGACATGATGTGGCTGCCCTCATTGCACAGAAGGGCTTTCATTATCTTAAAGCACCAATCGAGTTAGTCACTCCACCACACTCACCCGTACCATTTTCACCAGTATTAGAAAAAGAATGGCTACCAAGTGTAGAACGCATCGAACAGGCTGTACGCAAGACGTTGGAGGCTTAGGATGAGCGAAATTAAAACTTTAGAAATCCCAAAATGGGGTTTGTCCATGGAAGAGGGTACGATTGCCCAATGGCTGATTCAGGAAGGTACCCAATTTAGTAAAGGACAGGAAATTTGTGAAATTGAAACCACAAAAATCGTCAATGTATTGGAAGCACCTTTTGATGGCCTGCTACGAAAAATTATTGCTAACGATGGTGACACACTGGTCGTAGGTGGAATCATTGCAATCTGTGCAGACGCTCAAGTTTCTGATGCAGAAGTTGAAGCATTTGCACAGTCTTTAGGTGGAACACCTGCTGTAACTGAAAATAAAGCGGTAGCAGCGGTTCCTGAAAAAGTCGATGTGGCTCAAGTTGAAACCAAAGTACAAGCTGCTCCTAAACAGAACAGTGTTGGTAATGGATCAAAAGCGGTGACTCAGGGCGGATATTCTATTCCTGATGAGTTACAAGGCTACCAACAAAGCGATGATATTTTTGCAACGCCACATGCCTTGAAATTGGCTGAAAAGCATAATGTAAACTTGGCTCAGATTACAAGTTCTGGACGTGAAAGCCGTATCAGTGTTCAAGATATTCAGGCCGCAGTTCAAGCTGCTGGTGGTTCTTGGCCAGATGTACGTCATCAAGCCAGCACGAAAGCCGCAAAATCTAAAGCAGATGATAGTGATGTTCTAGCAACACCCGTTGCTCGCCGTTTGGCAAAACAATGGGGTATTAATTTGCATGATTGTCGTGCATCGGGTTCACGTGGACGAGTCTGTAAGGAAGATGTTGAAGCTGTATATCAACGTGAAAACCCTGTACAAGCTCAACATACTGAGTACGCGCATCCAACAGAGTCAGCAAAATTCACCACCATAGCTATGAATGGTATGCGTAAAGCAATCGCTGCACGGCTACAAGCGGCAAAACGCAATGCACCACATTTTCGCTTAACGATAGACTTAAATGTTGAGTCGGTTCAGGCTTTGCGTCAGCAAATTAACAGTACTGTACCGCAAGTTAAACTGTCCATTAACGATATGCTGATTAAAGCTGCTGCTGCTGCACTGATTAAAGTTCCACAAGTTAATGTTCAGTTTGATGAAGAGAATCAGCAGATTTTACAGTTTGAACAAGCTGATATTTCGGTTGCTGTGGCCATCGAAAATGGACTGATCACACCAATCATTAAAGCAGCGAACCGTAAATCTTTGGCGCAAATTTCCAATGATATGCGTGATCTGGCAACACGTGCCAAAACTGGAAAATTAGCACCTGATGAGTTTCAAGGCGGTAGTTTCAGTATTTCCAATTTGGGAATGCTGGGTATTCAACAATTTGATGCCATTATTAACCCACCTCAAGGTGCAATTCTGGCCTTAGGTATAGCAGAGAAACGTGCTGTCGTTGAAAATGATGAGATTGTTGTTCGTGAAATGGTGACCGCAACATTGTCTTGTGATCATCGTGTCATTGATGGTGCGTTGGGTGCTCAATTCCTATCGGTATTGAAGCAGTTTATCGAAAATCCTGCATTAATTTTGGTGTAGGAGGAATAGTCATGTCAGATACACAATTTGATCTTGTGGTTATTGGTGCTGGTCCTGGAGGATATGTCGCTGCGATTCGCGCAGCGCAACTGGGATTAAAAACTGCAATCGTTGAAAAACAACACTTAGGTGGAGTGTGTCTTAATTGGGGATGTATTCCAACCAAGGCTTTATTGAGCGGAGCTGCGCTTGCGCAGCACTTCAAACACGCAGAGCAGTTTGGCTTTACGCTTAACGCGGTTGATTTTGACATTCAAAAACTGGTCCATCATAGCAGACAGGTTTCTGAGCAACTGGTGCAAGGTATCGGTCAACTATTGAAAAAAAATCAAATCACTGTTTTTAACGCAGCAGCCCAGTTTATTGCCAAAGAGCAATTAGAGCTTACAGATGCGAATGGTCAAAAACAGCAGATTTCTGCACCGCATATTATTGTCGCAACAGGCGCACGTGCGGCCAATTTGCCTCATATTCCTGTAGATGGCCATCAGGTCTGGAGTTATAAAGAGGCTTTAGTTCCAGAGCAATTACCAAAGTCTTTACTGGTCATTGGTTCGGGTGCTATAGGCAGTGAGTTTGCAAGCCTATACCAAGACTTAGGCTGCCAAGTCACCTTGGTTGATATTGCCAAGCAGATTCTCCCTAGTGAAGACATTGAAGTTGCGAAGTATGTACAAAAGCAATTTGAACAGCAGGGGATGCAGGTTTTAACCGAAGCAACGGTAAAAAAAATAGAAACTGATCAGGCTCAAGTGCATTGTCATATTGAAACTTTAGCAGGTGTGCAAATCATTAGCGTTGAAAAGGTGCTTTCAGCTATTGGCGTGAAACCGAATGCGGAAAATCTTGGCCTAGACGATTTGGGTGTTGAATTTGAAAATGGTTTTATCAAAGTTGACTCATGGTGTAAAACCAATGTCGTGGGTGTTTATGCAATTGGCGATGTCGCAGGTGCACCCTGTTTGGCACACAAAGCCAGTCATGAAGCCATTCTTTGTGTGGAGAAAATTGCAGGTCTGAGTCATGTACATGTTTTAGATCGTACACAAATTCCTGGCTGTATTTTTACTCATCCGCAAGTGGCCAGTATTGGTTTGACAGAACAGAAAGCGAAAGCTGCGGGCTTGAATATCAATGTGGGTAAGTTCCCTTTACAAGCCAATGGTAAGGCATTGGCTTTGGGCGATAGCGCAGGATTTGTTAAAACCATTTTTAGTCAGGAAACGGGGGAATTGTTGGGTGCTCACATGGTCGGACATGAAGTCACCGAACACATTCAAGGTTTTGCTATAGCAAAATACCTAGAAGCTACGGATGAAAGCTTAGCACAGGTCATTTTCCCTCATCCTACTTTATCTGAGGCGATGCATGAGTCGGTATTGTCGGCAATGCAACGTGCAATTCATATTTAAGGAGTCGCAACATGCCTAGAGGTTTAAACAATAAAGTTGCATTAATTACGGGTGCAGCACAAGGAATTGGACATGGTATTGCCTTACGTTTGGCACAAGAAGGTGTTCATATTGCATTGGTCGATCTTCATCAAGAAAAGCTAAATACTGTTCAACAAGAGATCGAAGCCTTTGGCGTAAAAGCCACCACATTTATTGCAGATATTTCAGATCCAATACAAGTCAGTCATGCAATTGATCATGCAGAATCGACACTTAATGGCTTTGATATCATGATCAATAATGCAGGGATTGCACAAGTTAAAGCGTTGGCAGAAGTAACGCCGAGTGAATTTAACCAAATCATGAACATCAATGTCGGTGGTGTACTTTGGGGGATTCAAGCCGCAGCAAATAAATTTAAACAACGCCAACAGGCTGGAAAAATTATTAATGCCTGCTCAATCGCAGGTCATGAGGGTTTTGCTCTCCTCGGTGTTTATTCAGCAACTAAATTTGCAGTTCGTGCATTGACACAAGCTGCAGCTAAAGAATATGCCAGTGCTGACATTACTGTAAATAGTTATTGTCCGGGTGTTGTTGGTACAGATATGTGGGTCGAAATAGATCAGCGTTTCTCTGAAATTACAGGCGCACCAGTTGGTCAAACGTATAAAAAATATGTAGATGGTATTGCTTTAGGACGTGCTGAAACACCAGATGACGTGGCTGCATTAGTTGCATTTTTAGCCAGCGAGGATGCAAACTACATTACAGGTCAGTCTATTTTGACAGATGGTGGAATGGTTTACCGTTAATATCAACATAAGGAATACATAATGAAAGCAGCTCGTTTTTATGGCCGAAGAGATATTCGGATTGAAGATATTCCTGAACCGAAAGTAGTTCCAGGCACAGTTGGAATTCAAGTTGCATGGTGCGGTATTTGCGGTACAGATTTACATGAATTCATGGAAGGCCCTATTTTTATTCTACCTTGTGGTCATCCACATCCAATTTCAGGAGAATCTGCACCTGTAACAATGGGACATGAATTTTCAGGCGTAGTTTATGCAGTTGGTGAGGGAGTAGATGATATTAAAATTGGGCAACATGTCGTAGTTGAACCCTACATTATTGCGGATGATGTACCGACTGGGCCGAATGATAAATATCATTTATCAAAAAATATGAACTTTATTGGTTTAGGCGGACGCGGCGGCGGTCTTTCTGAAAAAATTGCGGTTCAGCGCCGTTGGGTACATCCTATTTCAAATGATATTCCCTTAGACCAAGCAGCATTGATAGAACCTTTGTCCGTTGGTCATCATGCCTATGTACGAAGTGGTGCAAAAGCTGGTGATATCGCACTGGTTGGTGGAGCAGGCCCTATAGGATTACTTTTATCAGCCATTTTAAAGGCTAAAGGTCTCACGGTCATCATTACTGAATTGAGTGCAAAACGTAAAGAAAAAGCGATAGAAGCGGGTGTTGCAGATTATGTGCTAGATCCATCTAAGGTTGATGTGGTAAATGAAGTAATGAAAATTACTCAAGACCGCGGTGTAGATGTTGCTTTTGAGTGTAGTAGTGTGAATAAAGTTATGGATACACTCGTCGCAGCGATGAAACCAACTGGTGTCGTTGTAATTGTTTCTATTTGGAGCCATCCTGCCACAGTTAACGTACATAGTGTGGTGATGAAAGAACTAGACATTCGTGGCACGATAGCTTACGTCAATGACCATCAGGAAACTATTCGTTTGGTTGAACAAGGTAAGATTAATCTAGAACCTTTTATTACCCAACGGATTGCATTAGATGATCTTGTTTCTAAAGGTTTTGAAACATTGATTCATAATAATGAGTCTGCTATAAAAATTATTGTTCATCCGTAGTAACGCCTAATTTCAAAGACAAATTTGAATAAGCTAGAGATAAACTCTATGTAGCTATTTTTAATATTTATAGCGATAGGAAATGAGTCTGTATTTACAAACTCATTTCGTATAATATTGATTATGTTAAATTGAGTACATGATATTTTAATTTCTTAATAGATAGACCACTCTTATAGATTTAAATCTCTAACTTTATTTTTTCCTTCCAAATAGCGAGTAATTCTTCATGATTTATTTGGTTTGGATTAAAATTCAGTCTTAAAAATGAGAATAAATTACTTAATGATACAAACAAGATACCTTTACTTGGGCTAAAGCTATATTGATAAATATCTATTAAAGACTTGATATAATTGATTTTATCATCCTTGGTTAACATATTCTTCAAACAGTATCCATAACACATTGCAAAACCAATTAAAGCAATAATGTATGTGAATGCTCTCAAGGTATAGTATTTTTTTGATTTATCATAGACTTTTTCTAATAAATCAAAAGCAACATTTTTATGTTCAATTTCTTCTATTGCATGCCAAACCCAAAACTTTAGAATTTCTGGATCTTGGATCAGTTGATTAAATTTTGGAGATTTTAAAAATTGTGCTGAAATCGTTGCTGTGCAATGTTCTAAAGCTGCGGTAAGAAATAAGTCACTCTCTTGTTTAGAAATACCGAATTGACCAAATAAATTAGAGACCAGCTGACTAAGAAGTTGAATAGCGTAGTCTGTTTTCTGCTCTAATTCTGCAATACGAGTTTCATTGATTGGAAAATATTGATTGAATTGAATATGTTCACGTGTATGAATGGCTTCTTGTGCAATAAAATTTGTAATCTGTTTTTGTAAATCAAGATCATGCTTAGATTTAGGATTTTGGTGAGATTTGCGTACCGACTGAATAAAAAATCGTTCGCCTGCAGGAAACATGGCAGATAAAGTAAGCATCGCATAAGTAAGTCCTGCAGAATTTCCCATCCAATAGCGAGTCTGTGGTGAATGCTTCACAAAAAATTTAAGATTGCGAATTGGAAAGTGTTTCACTAGTGGCATATTCATGATATTGAACTCCATAGAAGGCTTATTGGATAGGATATTGTCTTAGGCTCATTCGATGACTTTGGGGTGCCCCTCTTCAGCAATGAAATGAATATCAAAGGTTTTATTGGTAATAAAAAGGACTAAGGCATCATTGTCACTACGAGCACCGTGGAACATCACACTTCCTTCTGGAAACCAAACAAAATTCCCTGGCCCAAATTCACCTTGGCTTGTCACCAAATGTCCTTCAAGGACATACATGCCATGTGCACAGTTATGCCAATGTTCAACAGTTGTAAATCCTGCTGGATAACGTAATTTCCAGATCATCATGCCTGTATCTGGGCATGCCAGACAGGTTTTAACGGGAAGTTCATCATTCAGAAATGGAATAGGTAAAAATTCCCAAGGTGCAGTATTTGTATTAATCACAAAAGGTTGTTGATTCATTTTGACTACCTGATTTCTTTCAATTGAAGGATTTATCCAGCCGAAAGCAAAAGGCTATTCGGCTGTCTGTGGCTTATGCAAATGATGTTGATGTTGTTATGATTGGATCAGATGTAGTTTTGAGTTGCTTGATTATGTGGGTTGAGACAAATTCAGCATCTTTAGCAATATCAAGGAAACGTCCTGAACCCCAGGTATGTAACCAAGGTAGGCCAATAAATGTGACATCAGCATCGAGTGTCACACCTCGCTCATGTTTCGGGTAACCACTGGCTTCAAAAATATCGAGATCAATCCATGAGTAGTCCGGACGGAATCCGATACACCAAATAATTGAAGTAATATTTGCTGCTTTAAGATCCAGTGTCGTGATTTCAGTTTCAGGCTGCCATACAGGCTCATAAACTGAAGATGGTTCAACAGTTTCTATGTTCTGTTCAGTGATATAAGCATCAATTCCCGCATTAATACGGTTATAGGTTGCATCTGCCATATCCAGGTTTTGAATCAGGTCGGGACGAAATACCAACTGACCATCTTTATAATCTTCAAAACGACCAAACAGTTGCATACCTTCTAAAGCGAATTGACGCAAATCAATATCACGTCCGCCATCACGACCTGTGACATAGTGGTTGGTACTATTACGAACCTCTTCACTATAACGATGGTCTTTGACTGTGGTTTGGTAATAACCCATATCGAATAACCATTTCACCACATCTTGACCACGGTAGAAACGTGCACAGCGAGGAGCATCACCTGTCGATAAATAAACTTTTTTACCCGCAAGGTGTAAATCTTCAGCAATCTGAGCACCTGACTGTCCTGAACCCACCACAAGAACATTACCTTCTGGAAGTTGCCCAGCATTAAAATATTGTTCTGAATGAATCACAGTTACATCATTAGGTAATTGTGATGAAAGTTTTGGATAAATTGGTGTGTGGTATCCACCTGCGGCAACAACCAGTTTTTTTGCTTGAATCTCACCCTGATCAGTTGAAATAACAAAGGAATGATCTGCCAGTTTTTCAACATGTTGAACAGTGATTCCTAAAATTGCAGGAGGATTAAGTTTTTCAATAAATTGATCTAGATATTCCACGATCTCGTTCTTTTTCATAAACCCATCAGGATCTACACCAGAATAAGGATGATCTGGTAATAAACATTGCCAGTTAGGCGTCACCAACGTAAAGTTATCCCAGCGCTTATTGCGCCAAGCATGGGTTAATTCAGATTCTTTCTCTAAAACCACATGATCAATATTGGCTTTTTTCAGATAATGGCTGACACACAGCCCTGCTTGTCCACCACCTACAATCACAACGTCATAATTTGATTTGAATTGCACTTGTTCAACTTTAGTCATGGTCTTTTGTCCATCCTGTTTATTCATTTGTCATTTCAATAATTTCAATGCTTTCTTGAAGGGTAATCCCCAAAATCTTGATGTGCTGCTTGATACTGGCCAGATTGTCTAGTGCCGCACTACAAGCGAATCCATAGCGTGCTCTGACACGTTCAGAGGCTTGACCTAAACCGTTTTCAACCTGCTTCATAAAATCAGCGACGTTATAGCGTTGATCTGGACTCAGGTAGTCATAAATCACGGTTGATGGTGAATAGAACTGACTAGTTTCACCATTTGGCCACCTGACCGTAAAATTTACGCTTGGCATATGTATTGCTCCACAGACTGAGAGGAGAATTCTTTTAGTACCTTAAAAGAATCATGCTGTTGTAACAGGTTTTGATAATTCAACCCTGTAAAACACCCTTGTTGAAAATCCCAAAAATAATCTTGTTCACCTTTTAGTTGAACACCTACTTTTCCAGAAGTATTAACCTCACCAATCACTGTGCAATCAATTCCCTGTGAAGCAAAAAGCTCAATAATGTCCTTACACTCATCGTCATCAGCAGTGAGTAGGAAACCATAACTTGGAAAAATTTGGAGCCATTGCAACCAATCTACATGTTGCGGTTTTGGAATCTGCTCTAGACAAATATTTGCTCCCGAACCAGTTGCCTCCAACAGCATTAACAAACTTCCTAAGATTCCTGCATTGCTAATGTCACGAGCAGCATAAGCCAAGTGTTGCTCTGCAATTTCTGGCAGAAGCTCGAGCTGAGCGCGTAGCACTGTGGCAGGTACATGTTCAAAACATTTCCAGTAGGTTGTATTCGGGTGAAATTTTCCCTGCATATTGAGTGCGATCAGAATCTTTTGCCCTGCATGCACATGGAAGACTGATAGAAGTTGCTGAGCTAAGCCTTGAATAGCAACAGACAGCGCTGGCTGAAAATTTGCTTGAATATTGGTATGCCCACCGACTAACTGGACTCCATAGGTTGTACAAGCTGCTTGTATACCTTCTAATAAAAGCTCTGCAGACTGAGAAGTGGTATGCCAATAACTATTTACAACACTCAATGTTCGTCCACCCATGGCAGCAATGTCACTCACATTTGCCATCACCGCAGACCATCCTGCAAAGTAGGGATGTTGCTCTACAAAACTTGGTAACATCCCTTCGCAAGCATGTAATATGTATTGATCTCCTATTTTCAGGGCAGCGGTATCATCAGCAGGCAGTGCATACAAATCTTCATTTTTTTGAATAACTTGAGTATTGATCTGCTTAAAGCTATGTCCAATATCTTGCTTTGAAAGCATGGCAGGTGTTTGTTTTAACAAAGTTAACAATTCAGAAAGCATCATCAAACCTCCTTGTAACTGTAGGCTTGCATGACCACGTGCTGTAGTGGGTAATTTTCTATTTGAGCTTGCATCAACATATGTGGAAGATCCGCAACATTTAGCGTATCCAAACTATCCCAACACAGCTTTTGAAAATAACGCTCGTTTTGTTGCTGTACAGTGGCTAAAAAGGTTTGGCAACCTAAATTTTTGGCAGTGGATACAGCCGCATTAATCAGTGCTTTTCCAATCGCGTGGTGGTGGCGATATAAAGGTTCCACACATAAACGACCGCCCCACCATGTTTGATCCCCATCGGGAAAGATCCGAACAGCACCAATCACACGATCATGTTCTCCAAACATTTGTCCAATCGCAATAATCCCTAGCGCTTTGAAGTCCTGTTCATCTCGGTCTTCTTTCAAGATTTTTTGTTCATCCCGAAAGGTTGCTTCACGCAATTGGTAATATTGTCGACGCTCCCAATCTTCAGTGACAACTTTGATGATAATGTCATCCGTAATAAACTGCTTTAGCTCTTCATTGAGCTCGATTAACCAAGGGTAGCGAGATAATTCCATCACAGACTCCTTATTCATAAGCTTTAAGTGACGAGCAAGCCCCACATTTGGCACAACCTGCTTGAGTATCTTGAGAGTTCAAGCCATATCGGCGTAATTGCGAACCAATTTGGGTATATAGGGATTGCATAAACACTGGATCAGGCTTTGGATGATGTTCCAAAGCAGTTCCCTGAATCGGCACAAAAGGTACAACAAACGGATACACACCTCGTTTTGCCAGATTCTCTGTCATATCAATGATTTCTTTCTGGGTGTCACCTAAACCAGCCAAAATATAGGTGCTGACTTGTCCCCGACCAAATACCTTGACTGCTGCATCAAAAGCAGCAAAGTAAACGCCCAATGAAACTTCTGCTTTGCCAGGCATAATTTTTTGACGGACTCGATCACTGACCGCTTCAAGATGCATTCCTATTGATACAGCACCTGCATCTTTAAGTTTCTGAAACCATGCAAAATCATTAGGCGGTTCGCATTGCACCTGTATCGGTAAATCAACCTGCGCTCTAATAGCTTTGACTGAGTCATATAAAATTTCTGCACCACGATCAGGTGTATTGGGTGTTCCCGTGGTGAGTATCATTTGGGTGATACCATCTAGCTCTACGGCAGCTTTGGCGACTTCAGCGAGCTGATCTGGACGTTTACGAATGATTGCACGTCCGCTTTTTAAAGACTGGTCGATTGAACAAAACTGACATGCGGTAGTCTTGTCATTCATGCGAATACAATGCTGTAAAACCGTTGTTGCTAAGACATCGTGACTATGTAATGTGGCAATCTGTTCATATGGAATTCCATCTGCTGTCACCAAATCATAAAACTTAGGGCGTGTAGGAGCAGATAGCGTTGCAACAGGAATATGATTTTTAGAAACAATCACCTTTCCAGTGATAGGGTCTGTTTTTCCTGTGTAAGGAGAATCTTGTGAGGCAAGGTTTAATACAGGAATCATTAACGTCTGACCGTCCAGCATCATGGCTTTATGATCACTAGGTCCAGCACCACCTTTACGGGATAGCCCAACCTCACCTTCCCACTTGAGCCCGTTACATTGCAAATCACTGAGTAATTCAATTGCAGACATGGCATTCTCCTTGGATTATGATTAAATTAGCTTAGATTTCTTCAGCAAATTCAGCAGTTTGTTCCAAAATTGGTTTAGAGATTGGTTCTACTTGAAGTTCATGTAAAACTTGGGTTGGTCGACGATCGATGAGCAGACTGAGTAACTCTGGACGGCTATAATGACCGACCGAATCCATCATGCGTTTACGTTTATCGATTAGAGAAAAATCGAGATCAGCAATACAGTAACCTTCGCCTTGAGTCACCGGCTCAGCTAGAAACTTGCCTTCAGGCGAAACTATTGCGGTGAAACATCCTCCAGAAATTGGAGCGAGTTCACAGCCTGTATCTTGTATAATTTGTTGTTGTTGTTCTGGATGAAGCCATGCAGTAGCATTCACTACGAAACAACCTGACTCCAAAGCATGGTGTTGAATGGTTGCGCTAATTTGGTCGGCAAAGATCTGTCCAACTAAAGATCCTGGAAACATGGCAGCATGAATTTGCTCACCATCTGCCATTAAAGCGTAGCGCGCTAAAGGATTGTAATGTTCCCAACACGCGAGCGAACCAATTCGACCGACCGCAGAATCAATTGCCTGTAAACCACTACCATCGCCCTGCCCCCACACCATGCGTTCATGGTAGGTTGGTGTAATTTTTCGACGATGTTGAATAATTGAACCATCAGCATTAAACAGCAATTGAGCATTGTAAATTGTGCCACCGGCACGTTCATTAATACCAATTGAAACCACCATATTGGCTGCTCGACAAGCTTTCCCAATTTGTGCTGTCGCTTCTGATGGCACAACAACAGATTCGTTGAGCAACTTTAAGTGTTCTTTGCCCATTGCAAACGGTGCTTGTACAAATGAGAAATAAGGATAATAAGGCACGACCGTTTCAGGAAATACAGCAAATTGCACGCCTTGTTGACCCAGTTCTAAAATCATGTCGCAGATCTTTTTGACCGTGCCTGACTGGCTATATAAAACTGGGCTACACTGAACTGCTGCTGCTTTAACAATTTGACTCATATCTTATTTCCCCTTTATTTCCCAAGTATTCTTAAACAGTCCAAGTATCGATAATTAAGGCATTATCTCGACGCATAAGAAGCTTCAAATCCATGACATCTAAAGGATTAATTGGACGAATTCCTTCCATTAATGCTTTTTCAGTTTGTCCGTATAAAGCTTGTAGAGCGAAACGGCATGCATAGACTTCACCACCTTCAGCCATAAATGCTTTAAGTTGATTATTGACAGCCAAGTGTCCAGGGAATGCTTCTGCCCCCAATGTTGGAAAACCACGTTGTACTCCCAACTGAACACCTGGACCGTATAGCAAAATTTTGGTTTCAAAGCCTTTGCGTAATAACCGTTTTGCTTGTAAGACATTAACCAAGCCAATAGAACCTTCGAAGGCAACGGTATGGAACGTCACCAATGCTTTTTCACCCGGCTGAGCTTTTACATCCTCAAATACCTTTTCTTCATAATCGACAAGAAAATCACCATCTTTGTATTGTTCAATATCTACTTTAGGCATAGCCGTTCCTCATATCTACGGTTTCAATTCAACCAACTGTTTTGGTCTATCTGAGTTATTGCGAGAGCCATGCCAATTTGATTAAAATGTTGTTTTAAATTTTTTATATTATTGAAAAATATATTCTTATTAATTATTTAAGGGGGCTTTGTAAAAATAAGAATGTGTTGAAAAACTACAGCTTTTCGTAGTAATATGAAATTTCATAGTTAAGATTATGATTTTTCATAGCATGAATAATATCGACTTTATTTCTGATTGGGCGTCTTCTGAAGATTCGATTCGTCCGCTTGCTTTTGAGCATACATCGCAAGCATTAATCGTGATCGACCCATATCAAAATCGCTTTAATGATCTGAATATTAGCGCATCTCAATTATTACGCTATGAACGACATGAATTGATTGCAAAAACAGTTACTTCTGTTTTTGGACACATCAATCAATTGCCACATCTCATGGCGTTCACAGATGAAGCACTCAGTAAAGGTTATGCTTGGAATAATGAACTATATGCTTTTGATAAAGAATATGAAAAAATACAACTCGATGTCACCGCTATTCGTTTGCCTTATAAAAATAAAAATCTACTCATTTGGTCATTGGTCGATGTCAAAGATCTAGAATTACGCCAATTGAACAAAAATGCAGACAAGGTCATTCGTGCTGGGCTAAAAGAATGGCAAGCCTTACAAGAGCTTTTTATTGACTCAGATACAGGCAAACATTTATTACTGAGTTCCGTGGGTGATGGTATTTACAGTATTAATAAACAAGGACTATGTACCTTTATTAATCCCGTCGGCGCAAAAATGCTTGGCTTAAAACCCGAAGACGTTCTTGGTAAAAATATTCATAAAGTTCATCATCATACCCATGAAAATGGAACACACTACCCTGTTGAAGATTGTCCAATTTATGCTGCGGTGCATGATGGTATTGTTCATGAAGGCATCCAAGAGGTTTTCTGGCGACGTGATGGTAGCTATTTTCCAGTCGAATTTACCAGTACACCGATTATCCGTGATAGTGAAATCATTGGTGCTGTGGTGGTCTTCCGCGATATTAGCGATCGTTTAAATACTGAAAAACAGCTGACCCATGCACTAGAGGAATTACAAGATTTAAAAAGCCGCCTAGAGCAACAAAATGAATATCTACAAGAAGAAATTTTACAAGAAAATCAATATCACGAAATTGTAGGCAATAGCCCTGCTATTCTACAGATTATTGAAAAAATAAAAGTGGTTGCACCCACTGATGCCAATGTCATGATCTACGGAGAATCAGGAACAGGCAAAGAGCTGATTGCACGCGCTATCCACCAGTCCAGTCACCGTAAACAGCATCCACTTATTCGTGTGAACTGTGCGGCAATTCCCTCTGAATTATTTGAAAGTGAATTTTTCGGACATGTAAAAGGGGCTTTTACAGGCGCAGTTCGCGATCGGGCTGGACGCTTTGAACTCGCCGATCAAGGAACTTTATTTTTAGATGAGATTGGTGAAATCCCACTTGAATTACAAAGCAAATTACTCCGAGTCTTGCAGGAAGGGACTTTTGAAAGAATTGGCGAAGAGAAAACACGGCACGTTGATGTCAGAATTATTGCCGCCACCAATCGAAAATTAAAAGAAGAAGTGAAGCTTAAAAACTTCCGTGAAGACTTATATTTCCGTCTAAATGTATTCCCGATTCATTCTCCTGCATTACGCGAACGTAAACAGGACATTCCTTTACTGGTCTCGCACTTTACCAAGCTAATTAGCGAAAATCGTAAAGTGCCTTATTTACCTTTTTCACAAAAGCATATCCTCGAACTGCAACACTATGACTGGCCCGGTAATATTCGTGAATTACAAAATGTATTGGAACGTGCATTAATCACTGCCAAACACGGGGCTGTTTCTTTCCAATATTTGCTTGAACAAGAATCTTCTCAAGTCCTACTACAGCACAATCAAACCGTAGCAATCGAGCAAGTCCTGACAATACAACAGCTTAAAAAGTTAGAAATGACAAATCTCCAACTGGCAATCAAACAATGTGAAGGTAAAATTTTTGGTGATGAGGGTGCAGCTAAACGCTTAGGCATTAATCCCACCACGCTAATTTCAAAATTAAAAAAACTAGGGATTCAGTATTGAGTCCTATTCACTCAATACTGCGATAAAAACTTATGCTTACTTACAATGTTCATCCAAAACATCAGTTTTGGTAAACACCTCTTTTAGTACATCCAAATCTTCATCAACCGCTGTTTTCATCCCACGTCTTTCTAGCCATTTTCTTCCCCAAAGACTCAGTTCCATAATTAAATGTTGTAGTTCTTTTTCTTCGTCACTTAGCGAATATTCAACTTTTGGAGGGACAACAGAATAAACATGGCGTATTACTAATCCATCTTCTTCAAGTTCACGTAATTGTTTGGACAGTAAGCGTTGATTAATACTCACTAAATGACGTTGTAATTCACTAAAGCGTAAAGTCCCATCTTTAAAGATGGAATGAAAACACACCCTTCCACTTTCAACCTAAAATATGCAGTATGGCTTCCATTGAACAGCCTGGAGCAGAATCATAATTACGGAGTTTTTTCATAGCACTTTACAGTTACCTTTTGATAAGTATAGGAATATTTAAATCGTATAAACACTAAAAAACAGTATGTATCATCATCTCATCAAAGTAAAACTGATTCTTGGAGAGGACTATGTCCGCACTGTTATTCCGACCGATTATCATCCGAAATACTGACTTTAAAAACCGTATTGCCATGTCTCCTATGTGCATGCACTCTGCCACACATGATGGGCATAGCACTGATTCTCATATCGTGTATTATGGCGAACGAGCTTTAGGCGGTGCTAGATTAATCATGCTTGAAATAGCATCTGCATTACCAAATGGTCCCATCGGTCCTGGAGATTTAGGAATATGGAAGGATAGCCATTTCGACAGTTTAGCTCGAATCGAAGATGCGGTTTACCGCTTTGGAGCTAAAGCAGGTGCTCAACTCGGTAATGAGAAGTAAATTTTAATACAAATTTACTTCTCTCGAATACCATAGAGACTGCAAGGTAAGCAAATTAGATCTCATACATAAATTAAAAAATGATCTTCTTTCGATTTAAATTTGAATCACATTTTTTAACATTAAGCTGAACTTAAACACCAAGAATATCTCTTTATGTTAGATAGGATTTCATATTGATTTAAAAAGATATAGCTCCAAGAATGTATTTCGTCAGTGCAATCACGCTGGGAGCAAATAGCACCATGATGATTCCTGAAATAATCATGGAAAGGCTGGCAATGACCCCTTCTAATTCATGTCGCTGTCTTGCACGCGCAATACCCATGGCATGTGCGGCATTACCCAATGCTGCCCCCGAAGCAATTTTGTTCTTGCACCGCATCCATAACAGCAGAACATCTCCCAACAACATGCCAACTAAACCTGTAATCACGGTAAAGAGTGGAATTAAGCTGATGGATCCACCAACTTTTTCAGTCAGTATCAAAGCAAAGGGAATTGAAATGGAACGCGCCAATAGACTATTTTTAACAATGTCATCAAAGTTCATCAGACTGGCCAAAAACCAACTGCTAAAAATACCTACTAACATGGCAAGGCTAGAACTCAGCATAAGTACTTTAAAATGTTGCTGAATCATGCGGCGATAACGAAATACTGGAATAGCAAAAACCACGGTGATTGGGCCAAGCATCGCCACCAGATATTGGGTATAGCTGTAATAGTCTTGAAACTTATGCTGTAAAAGAAAGATCAGCATGATACTCAATACAGGGACGACAATAATCGGAGATAAATAGATTTTTTGTGTTCGAACAAAGAACCGCTTTGCCATGAAATAACACAGTATGGTCCAGACCAAGTAAAAAAGCCCCCAGAACTCAGTCATACGGATTTTCCTGTTTACGTACTTCCTTCTTTAGGAACATACGCACTGTATATACGGAAGACATCATTACCAAAGCGGTACTGATCAAAATCACTAGCAAGATTTTCCAACCACTGATGATCAGTAAGTCATGATATTGAATCACGCCCACCACGGGCGGAATGAAGAACAGTAGCAGTTCAGCCAGTAACAGATCGGCACCCTGTTCAACATGAGCTAGTTTCAGCCATTTCATTTCAAGTAAAATCAACAGCAGAAAGAAACCCAATACACCCGATGCTACAGGTAAGCTCAGCAGCATTTGCAAGCCATAAGCACAGCTCCAAACCATCAAAATAATGATGATTTGATAGCTTGAACTTTTGAGCTGACTGAGTTGATTTCGGATATCCAACATTAGCTTATGTCCGCATAAGCCCGTTCTTTAAATGGCTGAATCGAAACCCGTTTGTAGGTTTCTAAGAAAGACTCATGCTCCAAACGTAGATCCAGATAGGTATTCAAAATTTCTTCGAGCACATCCGGAATATCTTCTGCTGGAAAAGAAGGTCCTAAAATATCGCCAATAGATGCATCGTGGTTAGAATTCCCACCTAAAGTAATTTGATAATACTCAGCCCCTTTTTTATCGACACCCAAGATACCAATATTACCGACATGGTGATGCCCACATGCATTCATACAGCCTGAAATGTTCAGATCAACCTTACCTAAATTATATATAGAGTCTAGGTCATCAAATCGACGAGCAATCGCTTCATATACTGGAATAGATTTAGCATTCGCCAATGAACAAAAATCACCGCCGGGGCAGCAAATCATGTCGGTCAGAAAACCAATATGTGCACGGGCTAGATTGTCACGATCCAAGACTTGCCACAGTTCAAATAAGTCTTTTTGTCGCACATCAGTTAAGGCTATATTTTGCTCATGCGTGGTACGGAGTTCACCAAAAGTATATTGATCGGCTAAATCTGCAATTAAGCGCATTTCATCGGAGGTCATATCACCTGGTGCTACCCCAGGCCTTTTTAAACTAATTGTGACTATACGATAGCCCGCCACTTTATGCGGATGGGTATTGATATTGAACCAGTGTTTAAACTTCGGATACTGCTGGAATAAAGCTTCAAAATCATGCTGTTCTAAGTTTTCATATATAAATGGCTGAAATACAGCATCCATTTGCTCTAAAACACTTTTTTGAACTTTTAGCTGAGTCTGAGTATAGGCAAATTCCGCTTCAACTTTTTCAGCAAAACCCTCAGGAGTTAATGCTTTCACAAGAATTTTAATGCGTGCTTTATATTTATTATCGCGACGACCATGTAAGTTATATACGCGCATAATCGCATCTAAGTAGGCAATTAAGTCTTCACGTGCTAAAAAATGCTTGATGACATGCCCAGCTAAAGGTGTGCGGCCCAAACCACCGCCTACTTTAATTTGATAGCCAATTTCCCCTGTTTCATTTTTTACAACATACACTCCAACATCATGGAATGTTGTCGCAGCTCGATCCTGTTCTGGGTGTGCACAAACTGCGATTTTAAATTTACGTGGCAGGAATGAAAATTCAGGATGAAAGGTACTCCACTGGCGAATCAGTTCGCAGGTGGGACGCGGATCGGTTAATTCCCCTTCAACTACACCGGCGTACTGGTCTGTGGTGGTATTTCGAATGCAGTTACCACTCGTTTGAATGGAGTGCATGTGTACCGTAGCCAGTTCCTGCAAAATATCAGGTACATCTTCAAGCTGCGGCCAATTCAGTTGAATATTTTGACGGGTTGAAATATGTGCATAACCACGATCGTACTTCTGTGCAACCTCAGCAACCTTACGCAATTGATTTGAATTCATTAAGCCATAAGGAACAGCCAAACGCAGCATCGGGGCATAACGCTGAATATATAAACCATTTTGTAAACGTAATGGTCGATATTCGTCTTCAGTCAGTTTCCCATCTAAATAGCGTTGTGTTTGATCACGAAATTGTGCGACACGTTCATTCAATAAGTTCTGGTCAAAATCAGTATATAGAAACATCTGTGCTACCTATTTATTTATGCGATAAATATGAAATAAATATATTTTTGATGAGAATGAATGAAATGAATCAAGCTAAAAAAGTTACAGGATAACTAGAGACACCATGCTGTAGACAGGTCTGCATATATTCGCCATAGACCGATAACTTTTCATAAACATGCTCTGCATAGAACATATCTTCGACTAATTGAGTGGCTTGTTCTTGGCTATAACTTCCATTCGCACTCAATAACTGAGCATTGAGTTTGGAAAATTTTTCACATAGTTCGATATAGCTTTGGTCTTTATTTTTACACAGTAACTGACGCATATTTAATTCAGCACTATCCTTAATCTTGTCTAATGGGTTAGTAGGAATACAATAAATCTTAATTTTAAAAAACTTCTCAATTTCAGTAATTTTTTGAGTATCAAGCTTTAAGTGAGTAATTAAAAAAATCTGAGTTACATCAGCTCTGCACAATGCATTCAGCAGTGCATAATAAAAAAACTCAACATCGTCTAGGTCAGTATCATGCAGATCCAAATATATATTCAAAGCTTGTAATACATCATCAATTTTTAAGTGCGTTTTTTCCTCAGCCTGATAGTAACGGTTTAATAGATTCAGTAAGGGCAGTGTCGCTGGGCTATGATAGATGGATGTTTGATTTAAATTCCCGAGAATAAACGGAGCAAATAAGTAGGCTAAACTCGATTGTTCATTTTCAATTATAGACTGCACAATATAATTCACTTTCACCTTGGAAAGCTCGCGCAAGACTTTTGCACGCAGTAGTGTTGCTTCTAAATTGACGAATTTTTGTATCAGCTTCTTTTCCAACTTTGCTGAAAAAACTCCCTGTTCAATAATCTCGGCAATTCTATTCAAGCTCTCTGTAACAAACATTTCAAAACCATCCAGATTCATTCATATTCATTATTTTGATTCTTTTTTAAATCAGCTGTAGCTACAGAATCGCACTGTCTGAATATAACAGAGTATTGTTATCTACTATCTCTGTTATATTTTATATAACACGTTCTTGTATCTACATCTTGAATTCTGTCTGCTGCAAAATCTAGATAATTATTCAAAGTAGGTAGTTTTTATGAAACGATCTATAGTTTTTCATAACACATGTATAGATAGTGTTTTTTTTAAAAATATCAGAAATTTGTGTCTGCAATGGAGGTTCCTATGAGCCTTGGTTTGACCGCACTAGAACTCGCCCGAATTCAATTTGCCTTTACAGTTTCTTTTCACATCATATTCCCAGCCACTTCGATTGGTCTAGCCTGTTTCCTTTCTCTGCTTGAATGGAAATGGTTACGTACTCAGAATCCAGTCTATAAAGATCTTTTTAAGTATTGGATTAAAATTTTTGCAGTGGCTTTTGCCATGGGTGTCGTATCAGGCATTGTTATGGCCTATCAGTTTGGTACCAACTGGAGTGAGTTTTCCCGTATTGCGGGTTCAGTCACGGGTCCATTACTGACTTATGAAGTGTTGAGCGCCTTTTTCCTAGAAGCTGGCTTTCTCGGCATCATGCTGTTCGGGTGGGGACGCGTTGGTCCTAAAGCACATTTTTTTGCCACCTTAATGGTTGCGATTGGTACCTGTATTTCCATGTTTTGGATTTTGTCATCTAATAGCTGGATGCAAACCCCGCAAGGCTTTGCTATCGAAAATGGCATTATAATCCCGTCTGACTGGTGGGCAATCGTGTTTAACCCGTCCTTCCCTTATCGCTTTGCCCATATGGCAACAGCAGCATTTCTCGTTTCTTCCCTATTGGTGGTCGGTACAGCCGCGTGGCATTTATTCAAAGGTCGCCGCGATGAGTTGGTCAAGAAATCTTTCTCGATGGGACTGTGGATGGTGCTGGTAACATCTTGCCTGCAAGTGGTGATTGGCGATCAGCATGGTTTAAATACCCTGGAACATCAACCGACGAAATTGGCTGCGATTGAGGGGCATTGGGAAACCAATCATGATCATGGCATGCCGTTACTGCTATTTGCTTTACCTGACATGGAAAATGAACGTAATACCTTTGAAATAGGTATCCCTAATTTAGGCAGCTTAATTTTAACTCACTCTATGGATGGAAAAGTTACAGGATTAAAAGACTTCGCTCCTGAAGATCGTCCACCGGTTCCAGTGGTGTTTTGGAGTTTCCGTGTGATGGTGGGACTCGGCATGCTGATGGTGTTGATGTCATTAACAGCATTATGGCTGCGTAAACAAGACCGTTTATATGAGAGCCACTGGTTTCATAAATTTGCAATCCTTATGGGGCCTACAGGTTACATTGCGCTTCTCGCGGGCTGGGTGACTACAGAAGTAGGCCGACAGCCTTGGGTGGTCTATGGTGTCATCCGTACACAGCATGGTTTATCGCATACCGTCACCGCAGATCAAGTGGGTCTGAGTCTGATTATTTTTGTACTGGTCTATACCGTGGTTTTCGGTACAGGCATCTATTATATGCTGAAATTAATCAAGTCAGGTCCCGTGCATATCGACAGTGTCGATTCACAGCTTGCAGGTCCAGGACACTTTAAAACCCCAATGCGACCATTAAGTTCTGTCGATGAATCCATTGATGATTCAGTAAGCAAAACACCTGTGAATAAGGAGCATCATCATGATTGATCTTGCATTAGTCTGGGTCGGAATTATCGGCTTGGGCGTATTGATTTACGTGGTCATGGATGGCTTTGATCTTGGGATTGGTATCTTGTTTCCGTTTATTCAAGGACAACAAGAACGGGATGTGATGATGAATACTGTTGCCCCGGTATGGGATGGCAATGAAACTTGGATGGTTTTGGGCGGTGCAGGACTATTTGCGGCCTTCCCACTGGTCTATTCCACTGTATTATCTGCCTTGTATTTACCCATCATCTTTATGGTCGTTGCCTTAATCTTTCGAGGCGTGGCTTTTGAGTTTCGCTTTAAAGCCAATCGTAGCAAGCTTTTATGGGATCAAGCCTTTATTTGGGGTTCATTCTTCTCCAGCTTTTTTCAAGGGGTGATTCTTGGGGCGTATATTCAAGGGATTGAAACGTACAAGGGTATTTACAGTGGCGGTCCACTTGACTGGCTAACGCCATTCTCTTTGTTCGTAGGCTTGGGGGTGGTTATCATGTATAGCGCATTAGGTTGTGCATGGCTCATCATGAAAACCGAAGCAGCGTTACAAGATAAAATGTATGCACTGATGCCTAAACTGATCATTGCACTCTTAATTGTATTTGGCGCAGTCAGTATCTATACACCTATCAGCCATCCTGAAATTGCACAGCGTTGGTTTAGCTTACCGAATCTGTTCTATTTCAGCCCTGTGCCTATGCTGGTGCTGATTTGCTCTGGGCTGATTTTGAAAGCGTGTACACAGCGCAATGAGGCGCAACCCTTTATCCTGACACTAGGGCTGGTATTTCTAGCCTTTACAGGGTTTGTAATTAGTTTGTGGCCGAACATCATTCCACCTTCGGTTTCCATCTGGCAAGCAGCGGCACCTGAATCGAGCATGAAATTTGCCTTAGTGGGTGCAGTCATTCTCATTCCAATTATTTTGACCTATACCTTTGTGTCCTACTGGGTCTTCCGTGACAAAGTGCGTATTGGTGATGAAGGCTATCATTAAGAAAGGTGACCCTATGAAAAAAATGCAAAATCATTTGAGCCCCACAGCATGGTTCATATTATTATGGTGTTTTGGTTTCCTAACTCTGGGTTTAATTGCAGGATTATTTAGACTGCTCCTAAACCTAGCCTATTAAAAACAGTCTGAATAAAAATTTGGATAGCAGTGCAAAGGCTGCTATCCCTTTCGCCTATGAGCATGACACTTTATGTATAAATCAGAACAACTTGCCCTAAGCCTAAAACATCTGATTGAAACTGGGACATGGAAAGCGCATGAGAAATTGCCCTCTTTAAGACAACAAGTCGAAATTTCAGGCTTTAGCTTAATTACGGTAATGAATGCCTATCAGGAATTGGAAGCACAAGGGCTGGTCTATTCCAAAGAAAAATTAGGCTACTTTGTTGCTGAAAATCCTGTGCAAGCTGCTCTTGCTAAAAAAGTCATTGTGAATGACAAAATTGAAATTAACTCTATTGTTTTTAGATATTTAAAATCAATCCAATCTGAAAAAATTGTGCCTTTGGGCAGTGCTTTCCCAAATAGCCAATTGCTGTATTCTCCCAAACTGATGCAAACCTTGGCACAGCAGGCGAAATACCGCGTCGGTTATGAACAAATGCCGAGCTTACCACCAGGCAACTACGAGCTTCGAAAACTGATTGCGAAACGCTACTGTATGCAAGGGATTCCGACTGATCCTTCAGATATTGTAATGACTTCAGGTGGTCTGGATGCTTTGAATCTATGTTTAAGAGCCATGACCCAAGCAGGCGACTATATTTTGCTGCAAGAAACTATATTTTATGGTGTATGGCAAGCTGCGGAGAATCTGGGTTTAAAAGTCATTACTATTCCAGAACATCCTGAACATGGCTTAGATTTGGAAGCCTTTCAAAAAGCCATTAGTAGCTACCCAATTAAAGTCTGTCTGCTCATGCTAAACAGCCATAATCCAATTGGATTTACTGTCAGTGACGAGATCAAATTTGAACTGGCAAAACTGCTGCATCAACATGAAATTTATTTGATTGAAGATGATGTCTATGAAGAGCTTTATTATGATCAGAAAAAGCCGCTGTCCATGAAATATTATGATCAGCAGAATTTGGTGCTGCACTGCTCTTCTTTTTCCAAAACTTTAGGCGCAGGTTTTCGTATCGGTTGGGTCTATGCAGGTAAGTTCTCTGAACATATCCAGCATTTGCAATTAATGAGTACCATTTCGGTCAACTCATTCATTCAAAATGCCCTAGTGGATTATCTTTCGCACCGCCACTATGAAAAACATTTAAAAGGTCTGCGTACAACGTTAAAACGGCTAAAAAATCAATATTATCAATATCTCAGTAAGCACTTACCTGAAAATTGCACTGTGCATTATTATTCCTCAGGTTATTTTCTATGGGTAACACTGCCTGAAGAAGTGGACAGCAGCAGCATTTATGAAAAAATGATCCAGAATGATATTGGGATTGCCCCAAGTATTCTTTTTTATCGCAAGAATAAAAAGCAGAACCACATCCGTATCAACTGTTCCTTTGAAATGAATGAAACAATGATCCAAGCACTCACGCTCTTGATTGAACAAATCTCGGAGATGCAGTAACGATCTTAATCGTCAGAATGTTGCTATTTTCAATAAAGCTTTCGCAAGCCTGAGGCTACACGCTTTGCGTAAAGCAACACCTAACTGAAACGGACTTCTTTGGTCGTATCCTGTTTTTTATATATCTTCTGTTTTACTGTAAAACGTATTCCCAAATCACAAAACCAATAAAAAAACCCAGAAATGAATATACAGTGATGATAAAAAACACAAACCATGCTTTATTTTTTTTAAATAAAAAATTCATCGATGCCTGCTCATAACTCATATTAAATGAATATTTTAAGCATCATATTAGCGAAGTGTAGGTACAGTTTTGAATGAAAAAATATAACAGAAAAACTTTTAAAATTAAGGGTTAAAACTTTCGTTCATAGCATAACTAAATAAACTTCTGTGAATACACAATAAAAAAGCCCGACATCCTGTCGGGCTTTTTCGTATTGGGTGTTTAGGTATAACTCCTGTCGTACCTCACGTCCTAGTGTTGCACTTATCATTATTGTTTTATGTGTTGGAACATCCTGTTCTCTATGTCCCCATCATATGAAAATTCGCAGGGATGACATAGACGCTATGATCCCTAATTGATGTCAGCCTGAGCGTACAACATTGCTCAAAACTTACCCCAAGGTTTATCCGCAGAAATTGCGGATAATTTCCGAAGTGCATGCATTGAGTTATCAGGGAAAAGTTGAAATTTGAATGTTTTTTGATCAATTTTATTGGCTGAAAGTGACAAGTTCATTCAATAGAAAGCCGATTTGTTTCAAAATCGGCTTTTTCGGCATTTTTTGATTGGTTTGGGTTTTTTAAGTAACTGATATTTAGATTAATATACACGTGTACTTCATATAACCGCTATTATGTTAAATAAGTGCCGTCTTAGGGAAGTGTTGCCAGATAATCTATTAACTTTTTTAGAGCGTATTCAACTGAATTAATTGTTATATGTTCAGCATATATAATATTTTCACTTAATTTTGGATATGTGAAAAATGGATTTTCATGCAACTTAAATAAGAAAAAAATTGATTCTTGGTTTCTTACGCCAATCTTTGAAAAATCGTCAAAAGTTTCTGCTAAGGTCAAGTGATAATGATTAATAAAATTATGATTTATATATAGATTTTCTAAAAAATTTTCTGTGGTTAGATTATAGTTTTTGTGGAAAGGTGATTGGAGTACTGCTCTCAAAGCTCCAATAAAACTAGGCATGTATGTTGGTGAATCTAATGTACCAAATGAAATTCCATTAATATTCATTGTAAGAGATACAAGGTTCTTTTGAGGATTGATATTAAGAATAGTAAAAGAAAATTCTTTTGTACCAATTTCGATATAATTCGTTTCAGTCATTTTATCTTTAAGCTTTCCTAAAATTAACATAATACACCTTATGCGAAGTCAAAAATGGGAGCCTTAAGCTCCCATTTTTACTGTATTTTTTTGAAAATTTCGTATAACCCCCATTATGTTAAATGGACTGTAAATTGATGGATTTTTCATACTTTCTATTTTGAAAAAATTTGCAGATCCTTTTTTTAATTTGTAACTTGGACTGCCATCTCTTTCCTAAATAAATTTATACAGTGAATAAGACAGAGCTAAAAGAGCAGAGGACATCCACAGAATAAAGAAATATTCTCTAAATTTATAAAAAAATAAAATATGTATAAAAAATGCTGAAGTTATGACTAGGAAAATCCAAGTCATTATTCCCACTGAAAAACCGTGATCTTGACAGTTCAGATATAAAGACAGTACCAGAAAAATCACTGAGTATATTTTTAACAAAGGTTGAGAATAATGAAAGCTTAGAAAAGGATACCCAAGTTTTTTCATTCCACTTTGACTGGTCATACACAGCTGCATCATTGCAACCATGGCCCACAATATTGCAGCCAGACTCATTTGGCCACCTCACGCAGCTTTATTTTCTTGAAATAAAAACAGGCAAATATATATCCTGTGGCGATGAGCATCAATACAAGATCAACTCCTGCTACAGACCATTGCTGATGCAACACGGTATTCAAGAGGAACGCGTGAGGAGTCAAGAATATGGGACTAAATACTGTCATCCATAAAATAACAGCAGTGAGGATAAAGGACAAAACTATGGCTTTTTGCATTTTAGCCAGCATCGGAATGAATAGAATACCCACCCAGCTGATAAAGAATATGCTTAACTCATACTGAATCCGCTGTTCAAGACTGCCCGTCAAAATCCGGTTAGCTAAAAAATACATGGCTGTCGCAAACGGCAAGCCCAGAAAAGTAAAATAATTAAGGTAAGCAACCACATTATAACTTAAGGTATGTTGCTGTTTAATACGTTTCTTTTGCCATAATAAAGCTCCTGCGACCAGCATGATGCAACCGACGAGACCTAAACCCGCTAGTATCCCCCTCATCCATTGACTGGCGTAATATCCTAGATGAATACCATAAGTTGCCGAGCTGATTTGAGCGACAGGATGCAGATTTCTTTCGGAATTCAGATTCTGTCCGGTATTTGCTGCAAAAATAAATTGCGGATTATTGAAAGTAATTAATTGGTTATATCCATAATCGAACGTAATTAAGGCTTCCGCAGTATTTGGATTTTTGACTTCAAATTTCTCCAGTACAGCCCCATTACTTGCCTGTTGAGGTAGTTGACGGGAGAATACAGAGAATTCTTTTAATTGAAGAGCTGAATTTGCTGCCGATTTTGGCGGATTGATATATTGTATTTCACTATAAAACTTCTTTATTCCATTCTCGCCATAGTGTTTATTGATTCCCGCTGGCACAAGCAGATAGAAGAAGATCATAATCCCGGTAAAGGCCATAATCAGATAAAAAGGCAGAGTTACTACACCGGTAATATGATGCAAATCCAATAATGTACGCTGTCCCTTAAAACTCCGGAATACAAAAAAATCTTTAATTATTTTTTTATGGGTAAAGATCCCGGTAATTAATGCAATGAGAAATAGCACCCCGACAATAACCACTAGCGTTCTACCGACGACATCGGGCAAAGGATACAGACTGTAATGTAATTTAAAAAAGAAGTCGCCTCCCAGACTTTCCCGACCTTCTGTTAAAATTAATCCTGTATGGGGGTCTTGCAGTTTATGGTACTTATTGGTTTGGGCTTGCCATTCTAAAGTGTTAAAAGGCATTCGGGAATTGGCAAGATTCACTCGCCATCTTTTTGCCTCTGAGGCATGGGTATTTAAGTAATCATAGGCAACCTGGGCCGACTCAAAGGAACTAGGAGGCACTTTTAAATATAAAAAATTTTCAGGTTTAGACCAGAGATTAATTTCAGTTCTGAAATAGGCAATAGAGCCGGTAAAAAAAATCAGGAAGACCGACCACAATACAACGATACCTAACCAGCTGTGTAAAGTTGCCTGTATCTGGCGAAATTGCATTTAATTTTCTCCAAATTTTTTTATGATCCAATAGCTCAGCAATAAAATATAACTGAGATAATTGATGCTCTTTTGCCATAATTTAGACGGAATACAAGGAACTAAAACAATATAAAAAATGAGGAAAGTAAAACCTAGGAGGGCAGATAAATAGATATTTTCAGCTGTTGCAAAAGGTAAATAGTCAGGTAAAACCCAAGAGATCCATAAGCTATAGCCATAAGCAGCCAGGCAGATATAAAAAATTTCTTTAATAGATAACCACTCTGGTTTTTGTTTATCCATTGACCTTATCTTTCATCCCATCTCAGGAAGTGAAGAAGTATCTGTACGGCTACAGATACTTCCTAGGTGAATATTAATAATTAATGGTATAGCTTAGGCCAAAAGTACGACCCTCTGCAGGAATGGCCAACAGTGAGTTGCCATTAGTTACTGCTGCTTGCTGTGCAAATACATTTTTGTACTGCTTGTCCCAGACATTATAGACACCAAAATCGACCCGGCCTTTGGCTACAGGGAAATGAGCCAAGACATCCATCGTGGTATAGCCTTTAATATCTGCTGCACTATTGCTATCGGTTAAACCTGCGGCTATTAATGCTTGGTCATCTTTATAGGCTTCATTAGTGCCTTTGATGGCTAGCATTTGTGCACGTACACCATAACCCTCTTCATTATTCCACTCAGCAAACAGGGTGCCTTTCACAGGCGACACGGCAAAAGCATTCAGTTCATGCCATTGATCTGCTGCATCTTTATATTGTCCGCGTGTGTAGCCCAAGGTCCCACCCACCTTATAGTTGTCCATAAATGGATAACTTACCGTAGCTTCTGCTCCATAAATGCGTTGATCTGTATCTACCACATTTACTGAACGGTCAGCGTTGAACTGTACCACCTTATCGGAGGTATTATAGAAACCTGTTAGACCCAAGTTTAAGCCGTCGTCCTGATTTAAGCGCCAACCCAATTCGTAGCTGTTGACCGTGATCGGTGCAATACCTGACGTCGTTAAGGTATAGGCAGCTACATCACGCAGCACGCGTTGTACATCCGGATAACTATAACCTTGTGAAAAATTGGCATAAACTTGCTGCGCATCTGTTAACTCATAGACTGCACCTAAATTGAACAGGAACTTATCAGCATCGGTAGAGTCAGCCGCCATTAAAGTAACCGGATTGCGTGCGGTTAAATAACTGTCAGTGTCTGCCTGAACATACTGATAACGCACACCGGCCTGTACATTCAAACGATCCGTCAGTGCATAATCCCCTTGTACAAATGTGCCAATATTCTGGATTTCTGTATCAGGTCCGGAACCCTGTTTTTCACCTGTTGGTGTATAGACCAGACCATTATTACTTGGTGTATAGTAATCAGCCCACTGGTGATCTTTTTCCCAGTCATAGTCCAGACCATAAGTCAGTTTTAAATCTCGCTCGACCACCTGCAGGTCAGATTGAACAGTAGAGCGAATTCCTGCATAGTCCACATTGGATTGGCTTTGCTTTACATTCACGCCATCTTTGGAATAACCATACGGTACAAAACGCGCTTTTTCATTACGGTAATACGCTTCAACATTCAAAATTTGTCCCAGAAAATCCTGGTTTTGATACTGGGTATTAAACGCATAGCGTTCTGTAAAGGGTTGTTGATCTAAATTCCACCCTTTAATGGCTTTATAAGAAGGCTGTGTCCCGGTTTGCAGATAAGAATAGTCAGGACCATATTCGGTATCCTGTTCATCATTATAGTATTGTGCACCAAAACTTAAGCTTTGCTTATCGGTTAAATTAAAGTTTAAACGACCATTCACATCAAGCGTATTGGTATCCATCGTGCTGCCCTGCCAAGGGCTTAACGAGATACGGTCACCGTTACCATCAAACTGAGAACCCCGACTGGTAAAATCTACCCCTAAAAAACCGTCCATCTTGTCATGACTAAATGAAGCGGTTTGCCCCACCTGATAAGCCAAACTGTCACGACGGAAATTATCAGCCGATGTCAGGCCTAACTTGGTCTGAAAGCTGACCGGTTTCGATTTGTCCGCACGTTTGGTAATAATATTAATAATCCCGCCCGTCGCACCTGAACCATAAATACTGGTCGCACCTGAAACCACCTCGATATGATCAATCATATTCGGACTGATGCTGTTGAGCTGACGCGCCACATCGCGCGAACCCGTCTGTGAAACTCCGTCAATCATCACCAGTACATTCCGCCCACGCATGGTCTGACCGTAATTACTGCTGGTCCCGCTGCTTGGTGCCAATGAAGGTATCAGCTGCGCTAAAACATCTGCGACTTTTCGACTCGCTCCAGCCTGTTGAGCAATTTCTTCACCCTGAATGGTCTGTACAGTTCCTGCAACTTCAGCAATCGTTTTAGGGGTACGGGTTGCTGTTATCACAATAGGAGAAAGCTTTATTGTTTGACCTGAACTTTCAGGCTCCTTTGATGCAGGACCAAACTCTTCTGCGTACAAATGTGAAGAAATAGCTACTGTAAGAAAACACAGACTAAATTGAGATAGTCGCATTTTTAAACCTTTTCACAAACATTAATAATGATGCTAATAATAGTCATTATCATTATAAATGTAAAATTTTTGTTACATTTTTACTTGTATTTTAACCTAGTATTTATTTTTTCAACTTCTGATGAATGAGAAAAAACTCTTTATTCAGATGTGTATATTTAGAGTATAGGTGAATGTAATACTGAGATTGAGATCCAAGCCAATGGGAAAATTAAGTTAGTTGAAAACCGGCAATGGCGTAATGGCGACTGTTCTACAGGCGAATCAATACTTATTGAAATCTAAGGTAGAGATAAATAAAGCCCTGATCTAGGGTCAGGGCTTCGTATAATCTGTATTATGTTAATTTTAGAGGAACTTTATAATTAAAGGATGCCAAATATGCTGTTGATCAAAAGCGTCCTGCACAGAATTTACCCCAATTATTAAAACTAAAACTGATATTAAAACTAAAACTGATCTTAGCGCGTTAAATCTGAAAATGAAACGTCAAGAGCTAATAATCTCTTTTTGCTTAAGCCAGATCGGCTAAAAATTTTAAAATTGGCTCAACGAGTAACTGGGCATCAAAAAGGATGGCATCGTGCGTGCCCTGTATTTTTACCAAATTCAGATTTTGGGTTGTTAAAAACACGGATTCTTGACTAACTTTGTAAGGAACCAACATATCATTCTCGGAAAATATAAATAGCATCTTGACTGAATGATTTTTTAAGATATCCACTAGATTTAATTGCTGCAATAGATAAAGATGCTTAACCTGATAGTTTAAATCAATACTATTTAACTGTTGGTGCAATAATTTTGCACGTTCACGCGCTGCTGCGCCAGCTAAAGTGACCAAGGTACAGAAGCGCTGCATCCCGCGTTTTGGATCAGCCAGTATGGAGGATTTAAATTGTGTATATTGTTCAACTGGCATTGCCTGTGGCCATGCTTCGTTGGCCACGAAACAGGGATTTGACATACAGCAAATCACTGGCTTGGCAATTTTCAATTGTTGCTGGATTTCATTAGCCAGCAAAAGTGCCAACTGTCCACCCAAAGACCATCCCATCAAGACATCAAAAGAACTCGCCTGCCTAACTTTTTCGGCCAAAATACTTTCCACGTTAGGATCAAAAATATCCCATACTTCAACTTGATACTGCTGCCGTAACTGTTCTACAAACGGGGTTAAGACCGCTGTTCCTAGCCCCCAACCCGTAATCATCAGTATCTTCATTTTGTCTGCTCCAATAAAAAGGGACCAATTCAAGTTGAAATGATCCCTGTTTGTTACACGATTAATTAAGCAGGTTGCATCGCATCTACAGCCAATTCTTTAGCTGTTTTCTTGGCAGCTTCAGCTTTTAAGCCTAATTTAGCAAACAAGGCTTTGTCTTTACCTTCACCACTGTTCGGGGCAGTAAGCAATTTATCACCTGAAAATAATGAGTTAGCTCCAGCCATAAATGCCAGTGCCTGATCAGAGTCAGAGAGAGATTCACGACCTGCCGACAAGCGGATATAACTCTTCGGCATAATAATCCGTGCTACCGCAATAGTACGAATCCAGTCAATCACATCCAGTTTTTCAACATCGGCCAGTGGTGTACCTTCAATAGGAACCAGCATATTTATGGGCACCGAACCCGGGTGAATCGGCATAGTCGCTAGTTCAAATAACAAACCGACTCGGTCTTGTACGCCTTCGCCCAAGCCGACAATACCGCCACTACAGACATTAATTCCGGCATTACGCACATGATCAAGCGTATTTAAGCGGTCATCAAAGCTACGTGTACTGATGACATTGGCATAATATTCACGTGAGGTATCAAGGTTGTGGTTGTAATAATCTAGCCCTGCATCTTTCAGACGTTCCGCTTGTGAGGCATTCAGCATCCCTAGGGTCATACAGGTTTCCATGCCCAATTTCTTGACTTCCTGCACCAATTCCAGCACATACGGCATATCGCGTTCATGCGGGTTACGCCATGCTGCGCCCATGCAAAAACGGGTCGAACCGGAAGCTTTGGCCTGTTTGGCTTCAGCAATCGCCTTTTGTACTTCTACGCGTTTTTCAATTTCCAGATCAGTATCATAATGTGCAGATTGCGAACAGTATTTACAATCTTCCGGACAACGGCCCGTTTTAATTGAAAGCAGAGTACTGACCTGAACAGTATTCGGTTCAAAGTTTTGGCGATGAATTTGCTGTGCCTGAAACAGTAAATCCATTAAAGGCAAGTCATAAATTTCTTGTATTTCGGCACGTGACCAATCATTACGGATCATCTTGTCTGCATCATCTAAAATTCCATTAAGTAAATCATACGCTGTTTTTTTTATTTTTCTTTAGCGTTTTCTTTCATATTCATTGCCTGCTTAAAATAGCTTTAGTTTATCAAGCTATTTTGAAAGCTTATTTAACTCGAATCCTGCTTAAGCCGATGATTCCTTAATTTGAATTGTTGGCTTATTTTGATGAGTGAGTTGATATGCACATAGTGAGGCGTAAATTCCACTCAGAAACCCATGAAGACTACGTGCTTTACTCGTTACTAAATTGTATTGCCCCTTCAATAAACTGAATAATGTTTCTATCTTATTGTGTTGTCTTAGGTGATATTCATCTGATGCACAAAGTTGAATAGCCTGCATATTCTTTCGATGATAAATAATTAAATCAATAACTTGATATTTCAATCTAGTTTTTAATTCTTGGCTGATGTAACCTAGATCCCCGTAAAGTTTTACTTCTACACCAGCAACCAATTGCTCAACCATTTTTATGTCAGCAACATGTCCATTCGATAAAGCAGAACAGGCAATTTCACCAAATTGATTCATCGCAATATGTAATTTACAGCCATAAAATCAGCCCATTGAGCTTCTACCACGTGATGCAATTTGGACTAATGATTTATGATGCTGAATACTTAGAGTTTTACAAACTGGCAGAGTTGTTGAATCAATCCATAAATATTGTGTACCTTGGCCTTTCATCAGTGTCACATGTAAAGCGTGTAGAGCTAATTCATGCATATTGATTAGATGAATCATCCTTTGATAGCAAGGCAAGTACTTAAATAAATGGCTTTTACCTTCTTTTAACCAGGTAAAAAAAGGCTTTGAAATTATTGAAATGAGAGCATTTGTACCAAACGGCAATAAAGCAGATTTCTGAAATTGTAAATTGAGCAGTTCTGATTCTTAAGGAACCACGGTTTTGTTTGAGAAACTCTCAATAAGTTGATTCAAATTTAAGAAAAATCATCAATTACGCAGAATAATTCGGTACTATTGAACATCAGAACTAGAGTTGTGAGTTTGGTGTGGTAACTCAACTGATGGCTCTAGTCCTCTTATTTTTCAAGTCAATTTCTTATCCGCGATTCGGGTTAATTAAGGATGTATAAGCTTCCTTTTTTATAGACAAATGTACAAGAAACAATACTATAACTTTACACTAGTTCTATCTACGAACCTTTGATTTATACTAGCCGGATAACATTACCGGCTTTAAATCAGTTTAGCGACTTTATGAACTTAAAGAAAAATAAAAGACAGTTTGTCTGGGGTTTAAATCTGCTTGCATCGATGATGTATGGCAGCTTTGCTCATGCACAGAGCATCAGCTTTCAGGACGCTGAACGTCAGTTGTTGCAAAATTCTTATAGCAGCCAAGCCTATCAAAGTCTGGAACAAGCTTCAAAACTTGAAGCTGAAGCAGTGAAAGGTATAGGTCTGCCACGAGTCGACCTGAATGTTCGTGCCTATGCCTTTCACAGTGAAGTCGATATTCCATTAAAGCAATTTAAAAATAATCTGGAGAATTCACTCTCTCAAGGCGTGAATGGCCGGCTTAATGAGTGGGAGGCCAGTAATGGCGTGGATATACCTGCAGGTATTACCGATCCACTGCGTGATGGACTTAACAATACTATTCATAGCGGAGTTGGTCTGATTCCGGATACGTCTAATGTCATCCTTGAAGATCAGGTGATTCGCCCCACTGTTTCCGTGATTATGCCAATATATACTGGAGGCCTCACCCGTAGTGCCAAAGAAATTGCCAATATTCAGGTCGGTCGTAGTCAGCTCAGCAACAAACAGCAGCAAGATACGCAGCGTTTTGAACTGATTCAAAGTTATTTTAATGTGCAGCTCCAAAAGCAACTGCATGCAGCTGCGCTGTTTAATCTGAATGCCATGCAGCAGCATTATCGCAATGCCTTAAAAATGGAACAGCAAGGTTTTATCAGTAAAGGCCAGCGCATGCAATTTGAAGTAGCACGCAATAATGCCGAGCGCAGCCAGCAAAATACGCAGGCCAATTTGAATGCTGCGCTGTTCCAGCTCAATAATCTGCTTCAGGAAAGTAGCATCACTGAGCTTTCGACGCCTTTATTTGTCAATAAAACTGAGCCACAGGCTTTAAATCATCTGCTGAAAACCTTTAGTCAGAACTCTGCGCTGATTCAAAAAATGCAGCTGGATACCCAATTGGCCCAAGCCAATGTGAAAGCCCAGCAAGCAGCTAAAAAACCGAATATTTTTGCTTTTGGTGAATATAGTCTGGATCAAAATGAAAACTGGATTGTCGGAGTTGCCGCACGCTATAACCTGTTTTCCGGGATCGATAAAAACAAAAATATTCAGGCTGCTGAACTCAAACGCTCTGCCACAGAACTGCTCACTGCACGCACCCAGCAGGAAATTGAAAATCTGATTTATAAATCTTATAGCGAAGCACTTAGTGCACAGCAAAGTGATGCGCTTCTGGCACAAAACTTGAAAGCCGCACAGGAAAATTTACGCATCCAAGAATTGTCCTTTAAAGAAGATATGGGTACCGCCATACAGGTCATCGATGCACAAAATATGCTGAGCGGACTACGAGCCGAAACTGCCTTGAATGCTTACAAATATGTGATGTCACTGGCCACACTATTACAAAGCCATGGCTCGATTGCAGAATTTCCGAACTACATCCAACATACCAACACTCACTATATTCGCTAATGGAGCCGAACATGAACGAAGATCAACAACCCAATGATCCTGTGAATGAAGCGGCTTCATCCAGCGATACAGAAAAATCGCCTGCGCAACAGGTAGAAACAAAAACTGAAATAGAAAATAACGCGACGACTTCGACCGAGCAACAACAAGCTCCTGAAATCGCTAAAAAGAAAAAATATTTATTGCTCGCCCTGATTCCAGTTCTGCTGGCAGTCATCGCTTTTGGATTATGGAAAAGCTACCAACCGGCTCCGCTTGAATTGCAGGGTCGTGTAGAAGCTGAAACAGTTCAGGTGGCGACCAAAGTGCCAAGCCGTATTGAAGAAATTTATGTAGAAGAAGGTCAGCGGGTCAAAAAAGGCGATGTACTGGTGCGCTTAAACAGCCCGGAAATTCAGGCCAAAAAACAGCAAGCCGCAGCGGCTTTACAATCTGCGCTGGCCTTACAATCGACTGCTGAACGCGGCTCGCAGGAAGAAAATATCGCCAGTCTGTATGCCAACTGGCAAGCGCTGAAAGCACAGCAAAATTTAGCCAAAGTTTCTTATGAGCGTGGTGCAAATTTATTGGAGGAAGGTGTGATTTCACGCCAGCGCCGTGATGAATTGTATGCAGCCAGTCAATCAGCAGCGCAAATGACAGAGGCGGCGTATCAGCAATATGCACGTGCCAAACGTGGCAGCACTTCGCAGCAAAAGAGTTCCGCCGATGCACAGGTAGATATTGCCCAGGCTGCGCTGGATGAAGCCAATGCTTTAGAAGCAGAAACCCAATTAGTAGCACCTGTAAACGGAACGGTGTCTAAAACCTATGGCAAAGTCTCGGAGCTGGTAGCCACCGCAGTCCCTGTGGTCAGCCTGATTGAAGATCAAATGTGGGTGAGCCTGAATATTCGTGAAGACCAATATGCCCCGTTTCAGAAATTGAGCAGTATTGAAGGTTATATTCCCGCCCTAGATAAAACCGCCACTTTTAAAATCAAGCAGATCAGTGCTGAAGGTGAATTTGCCACCATTAAGACCACACGCCAAACCGGCGGTTATGATGTGCGAAGTTTTAAGCTGCATCTTGTGCCCACACCAGCGATTCCTGAACTGAAAGTTGGGATGAGCGTGTTATTTAAACTGAAAGAGACCCGATAATGTGGACGGGTATATGGCGCGAACTGCGCTATCTGCTCCGCGAAAAATGGGATCTGTGTCTGGTCACGCTCGCACCTGCACTGGTGATTATTTTATTCAGCAGCATGTTTGCTCAAGGGAAACCGGATCATTTACCGATTGCGATTATTGATCAAGACCAGAGTGCGCTGAGTCAAAGCATTTATCAGCATGTGGCGCTGAATCATACTCTTAAAATTGCTACGGTGTCGGAACAAACAGCTGAAATTGAGCGCCTGTTAAATCAAAATAAAATTTGGGGTTATATCCATATTCCCAGCGGTGCCGAGCAACGTCTGGTTCGTGCCCGGGATGCTGACATCAGTATTGCCTTTAACCAGAGTTATTTCAGTATCGGAAATACCATTTCCTCTGCCATGCTGGTCAGTACCCTGCAAGCACTGGCTGAATTTAGCGGACAGCAATATCTGGGCAACCGGCTGCCTTCTCTCGAAGCACCGTCACCGCATATCAAAATATCGCCGCTGTATAATCCACAACTGAATTATGAATTCTATCTGGAACTCTATGTCATTCCGGCAATTCTGCATTTACTGCTGTGTTGTTGTGTGGCATTTTCCGTCGGTCAGGAACTGAAGCGGCAGACCTTAACAAGCTGGATTAGCAACTCATCCATCTGGATGGCATTGCTGTCTAAGAACCTGATCTATGTGGCTATTTTTAGTCTATGGACCTGGATCTAGATGTTCTGGCTGATTGAAATTCGCGGCTGGTTTGTTGCCGGCTCGCTCGCTCTGATTCTATCGGCACAATTTCTGCTATATAGCGCTTATGCATTTTTAAGCAGTGCAGTGGTTCTAGCAACCAAAGATTTAAGTAAATCTTTTGGCATCATTGCGGTCTATGGTGGTTCATCTTTAAGTTTTGCCGGTGTGACCTTACCTTTAAATAATGCGCCCCTATTCACCCAGTTCTGGTCCAATATTATTCCGTTCACGCCCTATGCCAAATTACAAACTGAACAATGGGTGATTGGTAGTCCATTGCATATTTCACTGCAAGCTGGATTAATGCTGCTGATCTATGCCCTAGTCTACGCTCTGCTGGCTTATCTGTTTCTTAAAAAAATCGCCAAAGGAGCAACACCATGAAATCCCTTTGGTTTTACTATCTACAAAGCTTTAAAGATATCGTCAGTCACGGCACGATCTTTACCACGCTGATTCTATCTGTCTTGTTTTACAGCTTTTTTTATCCAACCGCTTATCAGGCACAGCAGGCTGAAGCCTTACCGATTATTATTGTCGATGAAGAACAAAGTAGCTTAAGTACCCGCATTATTGGTCAGGTGGCACAAAGCCCCAATGTCGAAATTTAGGCGATTACCGGAAATTTTGCCGAAGCCAAACAATGGATGGAATCTCAAAAAGCCGATGGTATCTTGTTACTACCGGACAATTTATCGCAAAGCTTAAGGCATGGTGAAACAGGCGGAATTGGACTGTATTTAAGCACGGCCAACTTTTTAGTGACCAAACAAATTGGTCTGGGCTTAGCTACATCAGTTGAGCAAACTTTGGCAGATTATACTGAACGCTTTGGCAAGGTCTCGGATTTTTCACCTGCCCTTTCTGTGCATCAAATTCCTTTATTTAATCCGCTGTCCGGCTATGGCAGCTATGTCTTTCCTGCGGTTGCACCTTTAATTATTCACCAAACCATTCTTTTGGGTTTGAGTATGCTAATTTTAGTATATCGGGAAAGAAAAGTAGAATTAAACGCAAATGCATTGGTTGGGATGTGTTTAGCGGTCTTTACTATTGGCTGTCTGGGATGTTTCTATTTATTCGGCTTTAGCTTCTGGCTATTTGATTATCCACGTGGTGGCAACCTGTTCGGGATGCTACTGGCTGTTCCAGTTTTTATCTATACAATAATTGGCATGACCTGCCTATTCGCCAGTTTTCTGGATTTGCCGGAACGTGCGGGTCATGTGATTGTATTCACTTCCATTCCACTGTTCTTTTTATCTGGTGCGGCCTGGCCGCATGCTGCAATGCCTATCTGGATGCAAGTCGTTGGCGAAATCCTGCCTTCCACCCAAATTGTGCAGATGTTTATTCAACTCAATCAGATGGGTGTACCTACAGAGCTAGTCTTGCCTAAATTGCTTTATCTCGGAATGATCGGCAGCTTGTGCTTTTTCTTGGCTTATCGACGTTTAATTTCAAACTGTGGAACTTTCTAGCTAGGTGTTTAGTCCCAGATTTTAATGGTGTAATATTCTCAGAGAAATGGAAAGATGCAGCACTATGGGACAAGTTCTACACAACAGCGCCACAACGACACAGACAGTGCGTCGAGCAATACAAAATAGTTAAGAGAGCTTAATAACGCTAGCCAAGCGTTACGGCATCAATCAAAAGACTGTCGCAAAATGGAAGAAACTTACTTCAGTAGATGATCTTACAACAGGGCCAAAGAATCCTCGCTCAAGCGTGTTATCGCCTGAAAATGAGGCGGCAATTGTTGCTTTTCGAAAACGCACTTTGTTGCCGCTAGACGATTGCCCTTATACATTGCAGCCGAGTATTCCTTATCTGACACGCTCGTCGTTACACCGCTGCTTGCAGCGGCATGGTATTTCATGACTGCCTAAGGTACAAGGTGATCGGCCTGTCAGAAAGCGCTTCATAAGAAATTGAGATCTTTAGAGAGGAATGAATTATTAAAATCAGTCAAACGGCTAGGTCGGTCACTTTGGAAAAAATGGTCTGGTTATCATCATCGAAGTTTAGTGGAAACCAAAATGCATTGCATCAAATGATTAGGCGATAAATTAACAGCAAGGAGTTTTGCTAGTCAGGTGGATGAGATTCATGCACGTGTAGCAGTTTTGAATAAATTCACAGAATTAGATCGCCCTAATACCCAAGTTGTCACTTGAATTTAGCTCAATTAGGGCAGCATTGTCTTTCAAACCTTTGTGCAACAAAGCCCTTCCCCTGATTGATATTTATTATTTAGTTTCCCAGTAATATGTTGATTCTTTTGCGACTTATTGGCCTTTTTTGCGTATTGACCTGATGTTATGGCCCTTGGCACTTCTCGCCCTATTGTTACACCAGAAAATTACCCCTATTCATCAAAAGGCGGTCAATAAAATTCACGCCAAACTAAAAGTTACGCAACAGGAATCATCAACATGATATGGATTGCAGTGATCGGTCTGCTTTGGCTAAGCTGCTTTGCCTTTTATACTGTAAGTGCAAAGCAGATTCTAAAAACCCGAAAATCTCGGTACGCTTTTTTAGCGAATTTTCCTACGTACACTAAATTCGCAGCAGGTATTTTCTTATTCGTTGCAATGGTTTTATTACGGACCCGGTTTAGCTCCAGTATCAGCTTTGTGGCTCTATGGATATTTCTAAGCCCTGTACTGTTTATCTTTATCTTAAAAATGAATAAAGCACTTTAGTATTTATTTAAAATCAGAAAGTAGCAAACAGCCTAGTGCGCTACTTACATGCCCTCTATTGAACCAATCTACCCAGTATCTGCTAAACCTTGCCAACCTACTTTTAAATATTTCAGATTCATTATTTTGGCTAGAATCAAAAATTTAAATTGGTAGGTATTTGGTAGGTAGGATTCTTTTTAACTTCATCCAATACTCATATTACGGTGAGGGTCACCGATAAAATAATCAATGAATGGTAGAAGGAATCACACCATGGCTTTTAAAAATATTTCAGATCAAACTAACGGTTTTTATATTCCCTGTGTTTCACTTTTTGGTCCGGGCTGTGCTAAAGAAATCGGGATAAAAGCACAAAATTTAGGTGCCAAGAAAGCGCTGATTGTAACTGATGCGGGGCTGTTTAAATTTGGTGTTGCAGATGATATTGCAAACTATTTGAAAGAGGCGGGTGTTGACAGTTATATTTTCCCAGGCGCGGAACCCAATCCAACTGATATTAACGTGCATCATGGAGTTACAGCTTATAATGAAAATGCCTGTGATTTTATTGTATCGTTAGGTGGGGGTTCATCACATGACTGTGCCAAAGGCATTGGCCTAGTCACTGCAGGTGGCGGACATATCCGTGATTATGAAGGGATTGATAAAAGTACCGTCCCGATGACACCACTGATTGCAATCAATACTACAGCAGGGACAGCTTCGGAGATGACACGTTTCTGTATCATTACCAATACCGATACCCATGTGAAAATGGCGATTGTAGATTGGCGTTGTACACCACTCATTGCGATTGATGACCCTAAACTTATGTTGGCCAAACCTGCAGGGCTGACTGCGGCAACAGGTATGGATGCCTTGACGCATGCAGTAGAAGCCTATGTGTCTACAGCAGCAAACCCAATCACTGATGCCTGTGCAGAAAAGGCGATTACCATGATCAGCGAATGGCTTAGCCCGGCAGTGGCGAATGGGGATAATCTGGAAGCACGGGATGCCATGAGCTATGCCCAATATCTTGCCGGAATGGCCTTTAACAACGCCTCTTTAGGATATGTGCATGCGATGGCACATCAGCTCGGAGGCTTCTACAACTTGCCGCATGGTGTTTGTAATGCAATTCTGCTCCCCCATGTTTGTGAATTTAACCTGATTGCTTGTCCTGAACGTTATGCCAAAATTGCCCAATTGATGGGGGTGAATACAGAAGGCTTAACCGTAACTGAAGCAGCTTATGAAGCGATTGGCGCCATTCGTCAGCTTTCGGCTTCAATTGGTATTCCATCTGGGCTGACGGAATTGAATGTAAAAGAAGCTGACTTGGCCATCATGGCGGAAAATGCACAAAAAGATGCCTGCATGCTGACCAATCCACGTAAAGCCAGCCATGCCCAAGTGGTAGATATTTTTAAAGCGGCGATGTAGTGCCTCAATGTAAGTCTTCTTTCCAATCATCTGACTTACATTTTTAACAGCCCCTGTTTCACTTTCTGAGGAAGTGTGCCAAGAGCAGACATGCATTTTCCTGTTCCTGGCTGATCCTTTTGCCTTCATAAGAGGATAAAAACGGGGGGTGTTTCTTTTTTATCAAGCCCCTTTCATTATGATTATCGACATTAATCCCATGGTAGAAAAATGCCAAGATTTTTTTAGCCCGTTTCAGCCACAAATAAAATTTCATAGCGTATTATCTTACGATTATATTTGATCCCTGAGGAATAAACTGCGTGTCCTTCAAATGACATGAAGGTGAGCGTAGCTGATTTTAATGAAGAGCATCCCATCAAGCAGCTAGGCAAACTGGGTAGCCACTGATAAAAATTTTAGGATCAGGTTCAGTCTAAATCAATAAGTAAACCCACAGTAAGCAAGGATAATACTTAATATTCCAGAATTTTCCTATTTTAACTGTTTAGCTTTGTACCGACAGTTACATCAGCTTTAAAGATTTTTATATTTTAACAGAGTCTGATGAATGGGATGGATTTTGGGCATCAGTTCAATCAGGCGTTCTATAGCATCAATCGCTTCAGGAAAATGTGCCACATGTTTCAGCAGGACATCGGTTTCATTAGCCTTGAAAATGGCATCGCTCAGGCGTGATTCCAGACAATCTCTCCAAGCGCATAGAAATGGACTTTCTGTTCTAGCCAGAAATACGCCGGTACATAATTTCAAGGCTGAATCAATATATCCAGCATCTAGGGATTGCTCCATCATTAAAAAGTCAGCCTCTACATCCGCCAATAAACGATAGGGTCTGGAACCTAGCATACCACCTAGTACATCGCGTAACTGTGACATTTCTGCTTTTAAAGTCCCTATACTGACCTTGCGTTCGCCATATAAGGCCTGATGCAAGGTATCTAGACTCAGGCCCTGCGGACATAAGGCCAGAATGGCTAGAATTTCAATCTGTCGAGGGGTCAGAACTAGCACCTTGCCATTAAACAGCACTTGAGGTACTGAAAAAGCCCGAATAAACAGGCGCTGCTTCTGGCATTCTAGTAGAGCCGACTGGATGATCGTAGCACAGCGCTCCGCAGCTAGTAGTGCTAAACTGTTATGCTTTGGCCAGGTAGTTGACAGATCAATGACACCTAAGACCTGTTTTGAATAGGGATCAATAATCGGAGCAGCGTAACAAACCCAATCATGAATGGAGGACATGTAATGTTCACTGGAAAAGACACAGCTGGATTGTTGAGTTTTTAAGGATAATGCCAATGCATTGGTTCCGACTAGCTCTTCGCGCCATTGTCCACCTTCAATAAAATGTACACTTTCTGCGGCACTTTGCATTTGCGGGCTGGACGCTGTCCAGATGATAGTGCTGCCTATATCACCGACTGCCAACACCATCGATGACTGCTCTGCAATATGTTTCAAGTCTTGTGCACAATGGTGTAGAGCATAGGCTAAAGTTAAAGAAGAAGTGGTCTTTTTTATATCTGTCAGTGGTGCTGCTAAACGATTCTTAGGGATTTCAGCCGAGGATGAGCGCTGCCAAGAGCTGGCAATACTCTGTCCCAGCTGTTCTGCATGAAGGGGAGATAAACTGCTACTTTGCCGAAGCTGATCGATATTGTGCCTTTTTTGCGCCAAATCTTGTTTTGTCATCATTCCTTATTCTCACAACAATTCATGATTTACATCCGCTGTAATCGTTATTCTTTTAAAATAGATGAAAAGATCGTGAACATGCTAGCTCCAACCTTTTTCCAACCTTACCTCATTTATATTAATCAAATAAGGTGCAGAAGTACCTTATACCAAAGCTGTAGAAGCGGTTTTGCCATACGAAAATAAGCAAAGGAAATAAATATGCGTTACATCGATCCCAATCAACCTGGTTCAAAAATTCAATTTAAAGCACAATACGATAATTTCATTGGCGGCGAATGGGTCGCTCCGGTCAAAGGCGAATACTTTGACAATCTCTCTCCGGTAGATGGCAAAGTCTTTACCAAAGTACCGCGTTCTTCTGTAGAAGACATTGAATTGGCCCTGGATGCAGCGCACAAAGCCAAAGAACAATGGAACAGAACATCGCCGACCACCCGCTCCAATATTCTGTTGAAAATTGCCGACCGTCTGGAACAAAATCTGGAAATGTTGGCTGTAGCAGAAACCTGGGACAATGGAAAACCGATCCGTGAAACGCTGGCTGCCGATATTCCACTGGCCATTGACCATTTCCGTTATTTTGCCGGCTGTATCCGGGCTCAGGAAGGTGGCATTTCCGAAATTGATGAAGATACTATCGCCTACCATTTCCATGAACCGCTTGGTGTAGTCGGACAAATCATTCCCTGGAACTTCCCGATTCTGATGGCCGCCTGGAAACTCGCGCCAGCCTTGGCTGCAGGCAATTGTATTGTGCTGAAACCTGCAGAACAGACTCCGGTCAGTATTCTGGTGCTAGCTGAACTGATTCAGGACATTTTGCCGCCGGGCGTGTTGAACATCGTCAATGGCTACGGGGTCGAAGTCGGCCGTCCACTGGCGACCAATCCCCGTATTGCCAAGATTGCCTTTACCGGCTCGACTGCCGTCGGCCAAATGATAATGCAGTATGCAACTGAAAATATTATTCCGGTAACGCTGGAACTTGGCGGTAAATCACCAAACTTGTTCTTTGCCGACATTATGGATCAGGAAGACGATTATCTGGACAAAGCTCTGGAAGGCTTTGCCATGTTTGCCCTGAACCAGGGTGAAATCTGTACCTGTCCTTCCCGTGCCTTGGTACAGGAAAGTATTGCCGATGAATTTCTGGCGCGTGCAGTAGAGCGGGTGCAACGGATTAAGACTGGTCATCCGTTAGATACCGACACCATGATTGGTGCGCAAGCCTCACAGGAACAGCAGGACAAGATTCTGGGTTGTATTGCCACTGGCCGTGAAGAAGGCGCACAGATCCTGACCGGTGGTGAAGCACGTCATGAAGTGGGTCAAGGTTTCTATATTGAACCGACCATCTTTAAAGGCACCAATGACATGAAAACCTTCCAGGAAGAAATCTTCGGGCCTGTACTGGCTGTGACCACCTTCAAAGACTTCGATGATGCAATCAAGATCGCCAATGATACGATTTATGGACTCGGTGCCGGTGTCTGGTCACGCTCAGCGCATACCTCTTACCGTGCAGGCCGTGCTATTCAGGCAGGTCGGGTCTGGACCAACTGTTATCACATCTACCCTGCCCATGCGGCTTTCGGTGGTTATAAAAAATCAGGGATTGGGCGTGAGAATCACAGAATGATGCTGGATCATTATCAGCAGACTAAAAACTTGCTAGTCAGCTATTCGACCAAACCAGCCGGGTTCTTTTAAGAAGTGAAATAAAAGCGAACTTCGGTTCGCTTTGAATGTATGGTAGCTAGCTTTCACAAAATATCAGCAACATCTTCAAGCTGCGGCCAATTCAAATAAAGTTTTTAGTTTATAAACACTTTTTTTTAAAGGAAAGAGCATCACCTCAAATTTCTATTTGCAATAGTGTCATTTCAAGATAATTTCACTCTATAAAGATTTCGCCACATTCTCCAGCCATTGAGTGCCAGAAGAATAAAAATAAAATAAAGCACGGCGGTTAAATACAATGACTTATAGCTATACATGCCGACATAAATCACATCTAACACACACCATAATCCCCAGCTTTCAATATATTTTTTTGCCGCCCAATAACTTGCCACCAAGCTAAAAGAAGCCAACATGGAATCCAACCAAGGGAGTGATGCTGTGGTGAAATGAGCAAATAAGGCGCCAATCACCAGACCGGCGACAATACCCACAATCAGACTATATACCCAGATTTTTTTATTCAAATAGTCAATCTGCACGGTGATAGCCTGGTCATGATTTTTCTTCGACCAGCTATACCAGCCATACAGTTGCATCAAGATAAATATGGCTTGTAATGCTGCGTCTGCAAATAAATTGACGCGATAAAAAATAATCATATATAAAAATACAGCGACAATATTCACTAACCAGCAGACTTTATATTGTTTGGAGGTCAACCAGACACCTAAAACGTTTAAAATGAACGCTGCAATTTCTATATTTTCCATAGCAATATAACCTGATTAAGCAGCCAATTTAGAAGTTCAGATTGAATGACAAGGTTGCTGTACGCGGCGAACCCAAGAATAAATAATCGTCACCCAAAAATTCACCTGCATCACGCCAGTATTTCTTGTTGAACAGATTATTAATATTCAAGCGCAGCAATGCATCGGTCGTATTTAGCTTAAATTGATAAGCAGCGCCTAAATCAACCACACTATAACCTGCAACTTTCGCAGCACCCTCTTTGTTGGCATATTTGCTGGAACTGTATTGACCACCTGCCAGAATAGTGAAACCTGCAATGCTCGGTACGTTATAGCGAAGATGTGTTGCGAAACGAGCTTTTGGCACGTTTTGCGCCTGATGATTACCATATTCAACCGCTTCTACATTTTCTAAACGGGCTTTAGTCAAGGTAAAAGATGAAGTTAAGGCCAGATGATCGGTTAATGCACCATTCAGTCCGAGCTCCAGACCCTGACTATGTTGTTCGCCTTCCGCAACAAAATAGCGAAGTCCTGAAATCGGCTTGCTATATTGGTTGTCTTGGCGTAAATCAAATAGCGAGGCAGTCAATAAAAACTGCTTGATCTGTTGTTTGAAACCAACTTCATATTGCTCTGAGTAGATCGGTGCTAGGGTTTCAGCAGCATTCTCTGCAAACCAAGGTGCTGATTTTCCATCTGACAAGCCTTTGGCATACGAGGCATAGACGGTAGTCGATTCCAAGGGGCTATAGCTGATTGCGAATTGCGGTAAAAATTTAGCTAAATCGGTATCGCGGACTTTTATTACCTGCTTACCCTCTGCATCATAAGCATGTGCTTGCTCATCAAGCTCGATCCATTTTCCGCCAATTAAAGTGGTCCAATGTTCATTCCATTCAATACGGTCTAATGCTGTAAATGCAGTTTGTTTACTTTTAAGTGCTTGATATTTTGGTCCAGCATTCGCTGTTACTGGGGAAAAATCTATGGTTTCTGTATAAATATTACCTACACCAATCCATTCATTGACACCAGCAAAACGATCTCGCGATTTATTGGTTTGTGTAATATCAAAATTTAGATAATGTTGCGCCCAATTGGTATCAATCACCCCATCTAGTTTGACTTTAAATTGGTTGGTTTTAAAGGTTTCATCTGGATTCTGATAATCGTAAATATCATACTCGCCAGCTTTACCAAACGTGTTACAAGAATACGCTTCTAGACAGCCTTCCCGATAATAACCATAAGCAAAGCTTGAATAGTCATCAACTCTGGATTTACTGTGGGCTGCAACGAGTCCCAAGTTCCAGTCATCATTCAAAGCATAACTATATTTTAAACTGCTATTCAGACTATCGATCGTGACTGGTTTGCCCCAAGTCTGATAACCCAGCAATCGATCCCATTTCACATTTTCTGGGACTTTGCCATCCAGTAATTGATAACCTGGCACTGATTTTTGTTCGGAACGCTGTGCTTCAAGATCAAGTTCTACTTTGGATTGCGCTGACATCTTCCAATCCAATGCCAATGCAGCTAAATAGCGTTCACCCTCCACATGATCGACATAAGAATCCATCTGTTCATTCACCAGATTGATGCGATATCCGAATTGTTGCTCATCACCCCAAAAACCACCTAGATCAGTTGCCACTGAAAACTGTCCATGTTGATCAGCAGAGAATGTCAGGGCCTGGATATCTTTAGGTCGCTTGGTGACATAATTCACAACCCCACCCGGGGTCGACATACCACTTTGAATCGCGGAAATGCCTTTTAAAATTTCCACACGTTCTTTGTTTTCAAGTGCAACATTTTGTTCACCACGAATCACATTGCCATTAATGAGGTAGCTTGATGCCAAATCGAGTGCAAAGCCACGCGAGACAAAGTTTGGATAATAGCCAATTGCAGCATAGCCATCACCGATGGCTGCATCATTTTTTACAACATCGCTCAGCACACGGGCATGTTGTTCAGCGATGAGATCGGCAGTCAAGATAGAAACTGATGCAGGTATTTTTTGCAAATTCTCCGTACCAAAACCTTCAATATTCACTTTGGTACTCGTGTAAGGGATACTTTGATCGGCTGTGATAACAATCGTGTCAAGCTGTTGCACATCGTCTTCAGCATAAGTCAGCGGGATTAAACACAGCTGCGACAGAATGATCATATTTAAAGATCGGGTTAATACATTCTGTTTGAGTTGACGAGTGTTCATACGAAACCTTATGTCTTTGAAATGGGTGATGATGCTGGGTTTAGAGAGAGCAATTGAGAAGCGTGCAATTCGCGTTGAATGAGCCGGGTTAAAGTCTGGATAAATTGTTGACCTTGTTCGCCAAAGAACCAGTCCACATGACCGATAATCCAGTCGTAATAAGCCGCATCTGCATGGTTGAGGTTGTGGGTAATGCCCACAAAATACTCCAGCTCTGAAAAAGCGAAATCCAGATGCACGATTTTTAGCAGTTCTGGCAAAATACTAAAATCTTCTTGTGGATGTACTTTGGAAAAATAAGCATGTAGAAAGGCAGTTAAACCAGCTTCATCAATCTGAATATGTGGGCTCTGCTCTAATTCCAACCAATCAATGAAATTACGTTCAATCGTCACAGCCAGATCATAAAGTGCAGAGTTTCGGTCAGATAAACCAAAATCAATTACGGCAGTAATTTCAGCTTTGGCATCCGGCGCTGACCAGAATAGATTAGAAGCGTGTAAATCGTTATGGGTCCAAATTTTGCTTGCCTGTTGCAATACAGGCTGAATACGCTGGTGAACCTGTAAGATTCGATCTAAAAAGTAAGGATCTAAATTTTTATCGGCAAAATAACGGCTTAATTCTGAACTGTTTGCAATGCGCCGTTGAATGGCTGTAATGATATTTTCACTGTCTAAAAGCTGCTGATTGGACACTAAATAAGATGCTGATCGGCCTTGCTGCTCAGGAAAATCCTGCATGGCCATATGTAACCTTGCCAGTAATTGCCCCGCTTTCGCAGCATGTTCAGCATAGAAAAAAGGTTTCCAGGATTGCTGATTTGCATACAGATCTAAGCCGGCTGCTTTTGCATAGACTTCATAGGTCCAGTCACCTAGCTCTAAAGCAGTCAGACCTTGATTTGAGCTAATCAATGCTGCAACAGGAATTTCTTTGCTAGCTAAATGCTGAAGAACAGCATGCTCCTGTAAAATATCGCGGGCACGACGAAAGGAACAATGGCTGCGCTTAATCAAATACTGATGCGCGACTGCTTCATCCCTGATCACAAAATCCTGCTCCACCTTGACCAGAGCCGCAGATGAAAATGGCCGGGGACTATACCACAAAATCTCAAAATGACCTTGTAAACAGGAATAGTGCTGCTGCAGGCTTTGTAATTCTGGATCAGAAATATGTGCCCAGTCTTTATTTTCCCAGGCATTGCCCATACCATGACCTAAATCATTGGTAATTATGGTCATCATCACTATTCCTGAGCTAGATCATTATCTAATAATGGAAAATCATCGTTTAGGCGAACATGCAAACAGTATTTTTAAATACATTTAATATTGAAGACACGCCCTAAAATTAAGTGGTACATACCAGTATTAAATTGAAGGCAAGTTTAGCCTTATAAATATAAAAATAGAATAGATCTCTCGCATAAATCAAAAAATGATCTTCTTTTTGGTTAATATTCGAACTCCAGATTTCTTAGCATTCGCGCATAATCTGCGGATGAAAATATATCGATTCAAACAAGCTTTCTTATCCTCAGTTCAAGCGATAACGTAGTTTTGAAATGTACCGTAATTCATTTTCATGACTTCACTAAGTAGCTCTTTAAATCCCTGTTTATCAGCAGCAAATTCTACCAGTGATTCATTGTTCAGATCAGTAACACATGCCATGGTCGAAATGACCTGTACACTATGAGCTTTGAATAACCCTCTCAAAATTTCATTTGAATGATTTTGGTCTTTAATAAAGTTCTTTAACGGCTTAGCAGGGATTGCCCAAGTATCGAAGTCTTTCATCTGTATCTGACGAACTTCAATGTCATTGATTTTGATGCTTCGATTCGTTTCTAGAAAAAAATCATTCATAATGATGTCTCAAATTAGATTTTAATGACAAAAAAATACCCTGATGGTTATCCCATCAGAGCTAAATATAAAATTATTTATTTCTTAATTTGAAATACTTTGATCAATCAGTTTCTCAATAGTATTAGTGAACCGTACCGGGTTTGTCGGAGAGTCAAT
>NZ_JWHB01000003.1:0-222271 GCF_000804305.1 Acinetobacter sp. YZS-X1-1
AAGAATAAACAAACCACCCGTAGCCTAGATGTTCAAAAAAGAGCAGATGATTTAGTGAAACGGAATTTTAATGCTGATCATCCTGGCCCTTGCGAAGCAGTGCTAAGTTCGATGACTTCACGTATATTCAAACCAATTCAGGTTGGGGCTATATCGCCTTTATTATTGATGTGTTCTTACGAGCAATTGTTGGATGGAAAGTATCTATACGGATGAATACAGATATGGTGCTCGATGCACTTGAGCAAGCATTACACGATCAAGGCATGCCAAAGAATGTGATTCATCATTCCGATAGAGGTGTTCAATATCTTTCTACTCCTATACCAATCGTTTAGAAGCTGCAAATTTACGAGCATCAGTCGGTACAACTGGTGATTCATACGATAATGCTTTGGCTGAAACGGTGAATGGCTTATACAAAACAGAGGTGATTGAATATTTAAAAGCAGATTGGCAAGGTTTAGCAGATGTACAACTTGCGACATTCAACTGGGTAGATTGGTTCAATAAAAAGCGTGTACACAGTGCACTGGGTTATTTATCGCCTTTTGAGTTTGAAGCAATGTACTATGATAAGATTAACCCGTTAGGTCAGGTGGCCTAACTTAAATAAAAAAGTCTCCGACAAACCCGGTACGGTTCACCTGGGTAACACCGGAAGGTGGCGGTGGTCCGAATTACCCGAATATGTAAGGTAATTCGTATGAATAAGAAATCTTTTTCTTGTTCATATACCCAATTTTGAAGCAGTTATAACTAACACTTCACTTTAATTTTTTAGGTAATCCCAGTTCCCTAGGGAGCTGGGATTAAAAATAATCAAGAATAAAGAGAAAAAAAACAGATTTATGTCTTTTTCGTTGACTTGCTGCTTAGACCAACTTATTGACTGTGAAATAGTGTGCCTCAGTAGAAAACCAACACCTTATCTAGTCATTTTTATCCATATACGTTGTCTTTAATTAAAATTAATTGCCTGAATATACAAACACTTTAGTCGTATTTCTCTTTGGTTCTTCATATTCAAAATGCTATTGTACAAAAAGTTTCCAATTTCTCATTTTCTAATCACGATCTAGTTTCATGACTTATAAACTGAATGCCCGACATCTGGTGCTAGACCTGCTCTATGCCTCACATAACTCTACTGTTAGCATCAAACAGATGTTATGTGCAGCAGATTTATTAGGAATCTCTGACAACAGCTTGCGGGTTGCAGTCGCACGACTTAATCAGGATCAGATCATTCAGTCAGTAGAACGCGGCATTTATCAGTTAATTGAAAAAAAATTTGATACTTCTTTTATTAGCCTGAACAAACATCCCAATATGCAGACCGCTACGGCTTGGGATGGTAAGTACATTCTGGTTTATACCGGTGCTTTGGGGCGAGTAGATCGTACGGCCTTATCTAAACGGGAAAAAGCCCTGCGTTATTATGGATTTCAGGAACTAGAACAGAACGTGTTTATCCGCCCGGACAATTTGCAACTTGGTTTGAACGAGCTTAAATCAGCAGCCGTCAAGTTTGGTCTGGATCAAGGCGCACGATTTTTTCAGGTCAGCGAGATCGATCAGCACACCCATGTATCTGCACTTTGGGATATTCATGACCTGCATCAAACTTATTTGAATATCAGCCAGGAAATTGAACAATGGTTTGAAAACCATCAACAGTTATCCTTGGCTGAATCAGCTAAAACCGCTTTTTATCTGGCGAAATCTGCTGTATTTAGTCTGCGTGCAGATCCACTATTGCCTGAAGAGTGGCTAGATGCTCCAGCCCGACAAAAGTTTGAACTGGCTGTACGGCGTATGGAGGAGCAAGGCCAGCAGTTATGGCAGCAATATTTTCAGCAGCAAGGCGTATAATTTATTTCCCATACACTCACAAAAATAAATTGACTGTAATATTTTAATTCAAATATAGTGATAAGAAATACAAGAATTAGATCAAGGCAGAATAATGAACAGTAAAGTGAGCGTCACAGAGCTATTTAGCCGTGAAGAAATTAGAGAGCTGACTACCCCATCCGATTTACAGGGTGCTCTGGCAGTGGGTTCAACTTGGGCTGTGATTGTTTTGACCTTTGGCACAATTGCTTATAGCTGGGAATATTTACCAGTCTGGGGAAAAATATTGATGTGTGCCTTGGCATTAGCCATTCTGGCGGGTCGCCAACTCGCTATGGCCATTTTGATGCACGACGCCTCACACCATAGTTTGTTTAAAACCAAGTGGCTAAACACACACTTCACAGACTGGCTATGCGCCCGTCCGATCTGGAATGAGGTCGGTAAATATCGTCCTTATCATTTGAAACATCATGCCCGCACCTCTCAACCTGATGATCCAGATTTAGGTCTGGTCAAAAACTTTCCAATTACTAAACAATCATTATTCAGAAAATTCTTTAGAGATCTAAATGGTCAATCCGGCCTGAAATTTCTGACTGGTCGTGTCTTAATGGATTTAGAACTTCTGGAATGGAGTGTTTCCAATGATCCGAAACCAATTCCTCGTGGTAATCGCAGTAACTTAGAACTGGCAAAGAATCTGTTAAAAAATAGCTCAGGTATGCTGATTTCCAATGCTGTCCTATTTTCTGCACTTTGGGCCAGCGGTCATCCGAAACTTTATTTATTATGGCCCCTAGCTTATATCACCCCTTTCCCACTGTTTATCCGTATCCGGGCAATGGCTGAGCATGCCGGTCTGGAAACCAGCAATTCTGCACTGACTAATACCCGTACCACCCGTGCAGGTTGGCTAGCGCGTGCTTTCGTTGCACCGATTCATGTGAATTATCATATAGAACATCATTTAATGGCTTCTGTTCCGCATCAAAATCTGCCCAAAATGCATCAGATGCTGCGAGAGCGCGATTACGTGAAAGCACCACCCAGTTATAAAGATGTAATTGTGTCATTATTGAAAGACTAAAATTAAAAGATCGAAGTTTAAAAATACATTAAGTTTGATACCAAGATTCCTCAAAATTAATGTTGATGGCTTTCTTTATGCCTATGATGCTCATGCAAATGGGCTGATTGCCGATGCTGTTCTGGGGGACAATCTTCTGCTTCAATTTGCAATGTCATCTCGGTGATGTGATGTTCATGATGCAACATCTCAAACGCCTCCTGATGCAACTTTTTATAGTCAACGTCTGGCGCAACTAAATGCACCGTCAACATCACCTTCCTGGAAGTAATCGCCCAGACTTTTAGCTGATGAATATCTTCAACACCATCTAGAGCCAGTAGGTCATGGCGCAGTTTTTCAATATCGATTTCATCAGGAACCCCTTCTAGCAGAATATTGATACTCTGTTTCAACAAAATCCATGTCCGTGGAATGACCCAGAATCCGATCATGACCGCAATCACGGTATCGATCCACATCCAGCCGCTGAAATAGATGATGATTGCGCCAATAATGACACCCACCGAACCTAGTGCATCACTCAGTACTTCCAGATAAGCTCCTTTAATATTCAAGCTTTCCTGACTGCTAGAAACCAGAATTTTCATGGAGATCAGGTTAATCACTAGTCCGAGTATAGCGACAATTAACATGCCCAGACTTTCAATTTCAGGAGCATTGCTCAGGCGCTGGTAAGCTTCAAACAGGATATACATCGCTACCAGAAATAGCATAATCGCATTAAACAAAGCTGCCAGAATTTCAAATCGCTGGTAGCCAAAGGTACGTTTATCATCTGCGGGTTTTTGTCCGATCTTAATCGCAGCCAGTGCAATCGCCAATGCAGCGGCATCGGTAAACATATGCGCTGCATCAGAAAGCAAGGCCAGACTCTGAGTCATAAAACCAGCAATAACTTCTACAATTAAAAAGGCTGTCGTCAGAGCTAAGGCGATGGACAGTTTCTTAGCATTCTTCGCACTAACTTCTACATGACTATGATCATGATGATGTGATCCACCCACCGTATACTCCTTTTCATTTGAATCTGATTCTAAGTTTTAGCTACTTCTTATTACCTATACTTTCTATACTACGCCTGCGCTGCTGATATTTAAGCAATTTTTTGTATAACGTGTCTCTCTTTTAAAATATCCATGTCTATTCATTAAGCAAACTTAGTACTTAAATTATTAAATTTACCTCTCTACCCGATATAGAATCAAAACTCAGCATGAGTACGCAGTTTTTCATTTTCCAAAATCCAGGACTGCACTGAAGATCGCTGAAAATTACGCTGGATATAAGCCTGAATCTTTTCGGGAAGCTCAACATCGTGACTAAGCAGACGATGCAGCATAAAGGCTAGATCAAAGTCTGCAATTGACCATTGTTCGGTGAGCCACAAATTTTCAAGTAAAATTTCTGTGATTGCCAGTAAGCGCTGAATATCCTGCATGGTTTCAGCCGATGCGAGTAAAGGCCTTTTAGGTGGAACAAAGATCGAAGTTGAAGGCATATCCTGCCGGATAGAGGAAAAATCAGTTTTCATCAAAGCCTGAACGGCGCGGCATTTTGCTCTGGCTTTCATCTCTGCAGGATATAAAGCAAGATAATCTGGTGCCGGAAAAATATCTTCCAGATATTCGGTAATCGCCCAAGATTCAAATAAATGAAAATCATCAATAATCAGGCAAGGGACTTTGCCACTCGGACAAATTTTACGATAAGCCAAAGATTGCTGTTCCAGCAGATTCAGATCGATCATTTTTTCCTGAAAGTTGAGTCCTTTCTCTTTTAAAGCCACATAAACCGACATGGCATAAGGACTGATACGTTTTTTATCGACATATAAGCAGATATTGTGCATTTTTTATCCTGCCTCTTATGATTATCCACTGCTTTCTACTCTAACGCCTTTTTTATAGAAAAGGAAAATATCGCTGCATAATGATACAAAGCGGAGTTATAGTCTTACATAGGCTTGCCGATTCGGATGAATCACCTACCTAAGGCTAAATCACCGGATTAAAAAGACTTCTAATTTTTTGCAGAATAACGTTAAATAAATATTTTCCATTTAGACCTGACTGCTATGCTGAACCTTGACCACTTCCCTGATACCGTATATGCCATTCAACATCTGGCTTTTGAAGACCTAGGTGCCTGGGAAAATGTGTTTTATCAGCTGGGATTACGTGTTCGCTATTTTGAAGCCGGAATTGATGACCTACGAAAGGCGTATGAATATACAGGTCTGACAATTATTTTAGGGGGTCCAATTGGTGTCTATGAAACGGTGGACTACCCTTTCTTACAACAAGAAATAGACTTACTTAAAGTGCGTTTAAAAAATAATTTACCCACTTTAGGTATTTGTCTGGGTGCTCAACTCATTGCTCATGCACTTGGTGCTAAAGTCTATGCAGGTCATAGCAAAGAAATTGGCTGGTCTAAGCTTACTCTTCTAGTCGCTGAGAATAATCCACTACAAGCCTTGGAAAATATTGAAGTGCTACATTGGCACGGCGATACTTTTGATCTGCCTGAACAGGCTGAATTGCTGGCCAGCTCTGATCTTTATCCAAATCAGGCCTTTCGGGTAGGACAGAATATTCTAGCACTACAATTCCATGCTGAAGTATCCAGTGAAAGTTTAGAGAAATGGCTGATTGGACATACCTGTGAGTTACGCAAAGCCCAAATCAATATCCCCACCTTGCGGGCGGATCATCAAAGCTATGCACCCGCGCTTGAACAGGCAGCCAGTTCGGTATTGATGCATTATTTAGAAAACCTGCAACTTAAATAACCGTAATAAAAAAGCACCCTATTGGGTGCTTTTTTAATTTGTCATTCTTACTTTTTCGGAGCAGGTACAGAAGCCTCGGTAGTAATGTTCACTGTAATTTTATCGCCCACATTGGGAACATAGCCGCCTACCCCAAAGGCTGAACGGTTAAATGAAGTGGTTGCATTAAAACCAATCGTTTGTAATTTGGTCATTGGATGTACGCCTTGTTTATTTAAAACTGCATCCAGTACCACAGGTTTAGTGACATCCTTCACGGTTAAGTTACCGGTGATTTTGTATTTGTTTTTGCCTAAAGCCTGAACTTTAGTACTTTTAAAAGTGATATTCGGATATTTGGCAGCATCAAAAAATTCTGCTGTCTTAATATGGTCATCCAGCGCTTTCACATTCGTATTAATGCTTGCAACCGGGATATTCACATTGACCGAAGAATTCGCAGGTTTTTCATTATCAACATTAATCGTACCCTGGATATCACTGAAGTTTGCAGATGGTGTAGAGAAACCAAAGTGGCTCCAAGAGAAAACCGTTGCTGAATGAGTCGGGTCAATCGTATAAGCCACTGGTTTTGCCATAGAAAATGTTGCTACAGATGCGACCGCCAAGCCTAATGCTAATGTTTTTAAATTCATGTTTTTATCTCACGTTTTGGATGTTATTAAGTGTATAGAATCTGGAACCGTTTACAGCCTTAAAGATAAAACGTTTTGTTGCAGCAATGAAACGATAAAATTGTAAGTTATTTTTTTAATTTTTGAGCTTTAATCCATACGGTACTGAATAAATCCAGTTTTCTTGGCGACTTTGTTATACAACGCTTGCGTCTGATGATTTGATTCCTGAGTCAGCCAGTAAACCCGGTCGCAATTACGCTGCTGCGCTACCTGATAGACATGCTGAATCAACTTTCGCGCCACGCCCCGTCCGCGATAGTCCGGATAGGTAAATAGATCCTGCAAATAAGCATATGGTCTTACTGTCCAGCTACTGTTATGCTCGATGACATGCACAATCCCAACGACCTTTTCATCAATCAAGGCCGCAAAACCGTACATTGAATCTAATTCATAATTGGTTAATTTATCCCAGGTATTTTTACTTACCTCATCCGAAATTTGCGTTTGATAAAAGCGTTGATAGTCTTACCATAAAGATAGCCATTCTGACTGTGATATTTGCTCTAGAGATTTGATCTGGATCTGCGGCTGTATATTCATGTTTAACTGCTTCTTTGGCTTATTTCTTTAATTTAAGTCGTTTCGATAGTGGTCGCGGAATTTTTATAGCAACCTAAACTTAGCTTTATCTCATCTGGCGCTCATAAGCAACCTGTCAGATGGAAATCATCCGACATAAAAAAAGCCCCAATTAGGGACTTTTCACGCTTTATATTTAAAGTTTTTCAACCAGAATACGATCCACCTGTTTCAAACCAGAATGCTTTTCATGGTTCTTACGACGTACTTTAATGATTTTTTCTTCAGCCATTTCCTGAAGTAATAGCTCAACCGCAACCATTGCTTCAAGGGGGAGATCCTGCCCGATCCATTTCTGCTCGCCTGCATCCATTAAAGTAATTTCATCACTAATTTGTTCATACAAGCTCATGTTTATCTCACTCTTTCATTTCAATTATGGGAGAACACTTTTTAGCGGTTGCCACATGAAAACAAGGCTAGAAAGCGAAAAAACAAAAGACGCCCCAAAACTGGGGCGCCCTTAAAAAACGACTCAATCAGTTGATTAAGCAGTAATCTCTTTTACAGCTGCTACAACAGCTTCAGTTGTAATACCGAAGTGTTTGAACAGGTCTTTAGCAGGTGCAGATTCACCGTAAGTGGTCATACCGATCACACGACCGTCAAGACCTACAAATTTCCACCAATAATCTACATGTGCAGCTTCAACCGCTACACGTGCACGAATCGCTGCAGGAAGAACTGATTCACGGTAAGCAGCATCTTGCTTCATGAATTCTTCAGCACATGGCATAGATACGACACGTACACCTTCAAGCTGTGCATAAGCTTCCATTGCAAGAGAAACTTCAGAACCAGTCGCAATGATAATCGCTTTCAATTCGCCTTTTTCTTCAGCCAGAACATAACCACCTTTCGCTACATTCTCAATTTGTGCTTGAGTACGAGTCTGGAATGGCAGGTTTTGACGAGAGAAGATCAACGCTGTTGGACCTTCTGAACGCATCAAAGCAGATTTCCAGGAAATCGCTGCTTCAACGGTGTCACATGGACGCCATGTATTCAGGTTTGGTGTACCACGTAAAGATGCGATTTGTTCGATTGGCTGGTGTGTAGGACCATCTTCACCCAGACCGATTGAATCGTGAGTGTAGACATGAATCACACGTTGTTTCATCAGCGCAGACATACGTACTGCATTACGTGCATATTCCATAAACATCAGGAATGTTGCTACATAAGGAATGAAACCGCCATGCAATGCTACACCATTGGCAATCGCAGTCATACCAAATTCACGTACGCCGTAATGAACATAGTTACCTGCTGGATTGTCCTGTACGCCTTGTGCACCTTTCCAAAGTGTCAGGTTAGAACCTGCAAGGTCAGCAGAACCACCTAGTACTTCTGGTAATAAAGGTACAAGTGCTTGTAACGTGTTTTGGCTCGCTTTACGTGTTGCAATGGTTTCTTCTTTCACATTTACTTCAGCGATGTAAGCATCTGCTTTTGCAACGAAGTCAGCTGGAAGATCACCAGAAAGACGACGTTTTAATTCTGCTGCTTCTGTTGGATATTTTGCTGCATAAGCGGCAAAAGTTTCGTTCCATGCTGCTTCAGCTTGTGAACCTTTTTCTTTGGCATCCCAAGCTGCGTATACATCCTCAGGAATGACAAATGCTTCGTCTGACCAACCAAGCGCTTCACGAGTCAATACGATTTCGTCATTACCCAAAGGTGCACCGTGACAGTCTTCTTTACCCTGTTTGTTTGGTGAACCTAAACCGATCACTGTTTTACACATGATGATGGTTGGTTTGTTCGCTTCAGCTTTTGCTTCTACAGTGGCTTGACGGATTGCATCAGCATCATGACCGTCAACTTTGATCACTTGCCAGCCATAAGACTTGAAGCGTTGTTCTGTATCGTCAGAGAACCAGCCTTCAACTTCGCCGTCAATTGAAATGCCGTTGTCGTCATAGTAAGCAATCAGCTTGCCTAGACCTAAAGTACCTGCCAAAGAACATGCTTCGTGAGAAACACCTTCCATCAAGCAGCCATCGCCCAGAAAGCAGTAAGTGTAGTGATCAACAACTTTGATATCGTCTTTGTTGAATTGTGCAGCTAAAGTTTTCTCAGCCAGTGCGAAACCAACAGCATTTGCGATACCTTGGCCTAAAGGACCAGTGGTTGTTTCAATACCCGGTGCATAGCCCAATTCTGGGTGACCTGGAGTTTTAGAATGAAGTTGACGGAATGCTTTAAGATCTTCAATTGAAAGATCATAGCCCGTTAAATGAAGAAGTGCGTATTGAAGCATAGAGCCATGGCCATTCGACAATACGAAACGGTCACGGTTAGCCCAATTCGGATTTGTTGGGTTATGGTTTAAGAATTCACGCCAAACCACATCAGCGATATCTGCCATCCCCATTGGAGCACCTGGATGTCCTGAGTTTGCTTTTTGCACAGCATCCATTGCCAATACACGAATTGCGTTTGCAATACGACGTTCATTAAGCGGGGTTGTCATAAATCAGCGTCCAAATAAATTCAGAAGAAATAGGAAAAGATGAAAAGACTTTCAAAACTGCCGTCTATTGTCTTAAAAAAACAGCGAGGGGTAAAGACTAGCCTACAATATTTATCAATTTATTGATCTTGTATTTAACTATCGGATAAATATTCTGCACTTTTAAGGTGCATTGATTGACTAGAATCTAAGTTAGATTCTAATAAGATGATAAATCTGGGATTATTCTTAACTATTTTTTATAAATTAAACTTTTGTAATATGTTGAATTCCTTTTCAGGAGATTCATGTAAGGATCAAAACAGAATATCCAGATTTAAATAAATGATCGTTTCCAGACTATAAAAAAGCATATGTGAATATCTATTATCTGCCCCAGATCCTCAGACATAAAAAATAAAAGTTAAAATTAAATCAGGCTAATCGATACCATGAAAATTATTGTCCTCGGCAATCTTTAGGTAAATAACGCTGACTGATATCGCTCGACGAACAACTGCCGCTATAGACATCAAAAGCGATGGATTTCCCACGGATTGCCGTATCTACCCTATCCTGCCGTAGCTTAAATTCAATCCGACAAGCGGCATTGATCACGACTTTTTCAATATATTGGGTTCCGCTGCCAATTTGACGGCCTGCATCACAATGTCCATCAGAGGCAATAAATTGAGTTCGATAGCTACCTGCCTGCTCAAAAACCTCTGCTAGTTGGCTTCGCACTACATAACTGTGATAACTCATGCCTGCTACTGTCGCCAGAATGGCAATAATCGTGAGTACAATCATGACTTCAATCAAGGTAAACGCCTTTTGATACATGCTTTTCCATCTCCGTACAGTCTTTTAAACAAGTCCATACCAAAAGATTTCGCCACTTCCTGACAGGCGGTTTCTGAAGACTTGAAGCTACTATGCAGAGTCGTACTATTTGCAGCAAGGCTGTCTGTCGTGTAGTCAATACACCCACCTTAATTTATTAATAGAATGATCACTTTCCTTGATATTTGAGGCATTTAATCTTTATATTTTTCTTAGTACTTAGTTATGCAAATTTGTTTAGAAATATCACTGCTTAATAAGCCTCTCTTATCAATTCACAGATTATTTATTAAGTTTATTAAATGAATCCACCCTGCTATTTAATTAGGTATATCAGTTTTTTTAATTCCAATAATCAAATAAAAGCACAATAATTTGAAACAATTTCGTGCAATTTTGTCGAGTTGCGCTAGTCCTAGAGCACAAGTCGATGTAACATATCGGGTCTTTAAATTTAACTGTGATAGGACTATGCGCGAGTACGCTGTATTTACTTCGGAATCTGTAAGCGAAGGCCATCCAGATAAAATGGCTGATCAAATCAGTGATGCTATCTTGGATGCAATCTTAAAAGAAGACCCATACGCACGGGTTGCTTGTGAAACGCTTGTAAAAACAGGTGCGGTTGTACTTGCCGGTGAAATCACAACAACTGCGAACATCGATTTTGAAGCGGTTGTCCGCCATACCGTTAACAGTATTGGTTATCATCATTCTGACCTTGGCTTTGATGGTTCGACTTGTGCGATCATCAACATGATCGGTAAACAGTCTCCTGAAATTGCTCAGGGTGTAGACCGTCAGAAACCGGAAGATCAAGGTGCCGGCGACCAAGGCTTGATGTTTGGTTATGCCAGCCGTGAAACTGATGTACTCATGCCTGCGCCAATTTCTTATGCGCACCGCTTAATGGAAAAACAGGCTGAATTACGCCGTAACGGTACATTGCCTTGGTTACGTCCAGACGCAAAAAGCCAGGTGACTTTCGCTTATGAAAATGGCGTACCTGTTCGTCTAGATGCTGTTGTGCTTTCGACTCAACACGATCCTGAAATTTCACAAGCTCATTTAAAAGAAGCTGTGATTGAAGAAATCGTGAAAAAAATCATTCCTGCCGACATGTTCCATGCAGACACCAAATTCCACATCAATCCGACCGGAATGTTTGTGATCGGTGGTCCTGTAGGTGACTGTGGTCTGACTGGCCGTAAAATCATTGTAGATACTTACGGCGGTATGGCCCGTCACGGTGGTGGTGCATTCTCTGGTAAAGATCCATCAAAAGTTGACCGTTCTGCTGCTTATGCAGGCCGTTATGTTGCGAAAAACATTGTCGCTGCGGGTCTTGCTGATAAATGTGAAATTCAGGTGTCTTATGCAATTGGTGTTGCGGAGCCAACTTCAATTTCAATCAATACCTTCAATACAGGCAAAGTGTCTGATGAATTGATCGTTCAATTGGTTCGTGAGCACTTTGACCTGCGTCCATATGGTATTACCCGTATGTTGAACCTGATCCAGCCAATGTATAAACAGACTGCGGCTTATGGTCACTTTGGTCGTGAAGGTTCAGATACTGCATTTACTTGGGAAAAAACTGACAAAGTCGAAGCACTTAAAGCATCTGCTGGTCTATAATTTTTCAAGTTTTAAAAGCTCGCTTTATGCGGGCTTTTTTTATGGCTTCTACTTTTAGCCTGACAAAAATTGAGCTGGAAATAGTTGTGTTTTGTTACATCTAAAACTCATATTAACACGGATAAACTTATTCTTTATAAGCAGTGAGAAGCAATCCATATAAGGGTTGTAAGAAAATACATTCAAATAATCAGACGATTTATATTTGGCAAAAATTGTATAAGCCTTTATAAAAATTACATTTAGCGAACAAATTCTGATCTAATTATTAGCATAAATTCAAATAAATACTCGCTAGACTGTTTTCGACCTTACAACTACAAAGGATATGACACGATGAATAAATTACTTGTTGCTTTGGGTTTAGCTGCAACCGTTGCTTTAGTGGGTTGTAATAAGAAAGAAAATCCTGAAACAGGTGCGACAACTGGCGAACATTTAGAAAATGCTGCTACTCAAGCAGGCCATGATATGGAAGATGCCACTCATGAGGCTTCTCAGGAAACTGACCAAGCCATGGATAATGCGGCTGCAAATGCTTCCCGTGCCGCTGATGAAGCCGCCGCTGCGACTTCTCGAGCAGCAGATGCAACTGCTGAAGCCGCTAAAAACGCGACTGCTGCAACTGCCGGTGCTATTGAAGAAGGTGCAGGCAAAGTACGCGAGAAAGCTGAAAATTAATTTTTAAAGCTTTAGATCTTTAAAAGCCTGCTTTGCAGGCTTTTAAACTTTTTATACATTTCACTATTAGGCAGGTGATTGTTCTAATTAAGCTGATATCTTTTGAAATAATCACGACCTTATATCATTTAAAGTCATAATTATTATCAGTTATCAGGATGTTTAATTGGCTCTTAGAAATTCTAGATCAGCCTATTTTAGTGAGAAATTGCGTAATATACGCGACTTTATTTTTTAAAGCTTGATCTCCCATGTTTGTTATTGCTGCGTCTTCCCAGCGATCGAATCTCTCGGTCTGGGTGGCTTTTATTTTACTTGTATTAGGAACTGTCGGTGCCTATCACATCGTGGGCCTGAACCAGGCTCTATTATTTCTGGTGGGTGGTGCACTGGGTATGACCTTGTATCATGCCTCGTTTGGTTTCACCTCCAGCTGGCGCGTCTTTATTAAAGAACGTCGTGGTCGTGGCTTACGTGCCCAAATGATCATGCTGGGTCTTGCTGTCTTGCTATTTTTTCCTGCTTTAGGCGCAGGTGAACTGTTTGGTAATCCAGTTCAAGGCTTTGTCAGTCCAGTTTCGCTTTCTGTGGTAATCGGGGCATTTATTTTCGGGATTGGCATGCAGCTCGGTGGCGGTTGTGCATCAGGCACACTTTATACCGTTGGTGGTGGTAGTGCCCGTATGCTGGTAACCCTGTTCTTCTTCTGTGCTGGCTCACTGATTGCGACTTCGCATATTGACTGGTGGTTTAACCTACCCCATTTCGCACCCATCTCCATTGTAGAAAGTTTTGGTGTCATTCCTGCACTTGTTTTGAGCTTTGTCATTTTTGCTGTTATTGCTACTGCAACTATCTTTTTTGAAAAGAAACGTCATGGCAATTTAGAAGTTGAACCTCAAAGCCAGCATCAGGGCTGGAAACGCTTTTTGCGTGGTCCATGGCCATTAATCTGGGGTGGAATCATTTTAACCCTGCTTAACTTTGCTACTTTGGCGCTGGCTGGTCGTCCATGGGGGGTTACTTCTGCCCTTGCTGTCTGGGCCGCGAAATCTGCAAGTTTTGTTGGAATTGATGTAGCCTCTTGGGCGTATTGGCAGCAACCAGCCAATGCCAAAGCCTTATCTGAATCGCTCTGGTTCGATATTACGTCTATGATGAACTTTGGCATCATGCTTGGTGCATTATTGGCTGCCAGTCTGGCAGGTAAATTTGCTCCAAACTTCAATATTCCAAAACGTTCATTGGTTGCTGCAGTTATTGGCGGTTTGATGCTTGGCTACGGCGCTCGTCTGGCTTATGGCTGTAATATCGGTGCCTATTTTAGTGGTATTGCTTCAGGCAGCGTACATGGCTGGTTATGGCTGGTCTTCGCATTCCTTGGAAATGGGCTTGGGGTAAAACTTCGTCCAATTTTCTTCCCCGGTGAGAAACCTCAACCAGAAAAACTGACTGGCTGCTAAATAAAAAAGCCCATCTTTGCGAGGGGCTTTTTTATAGCTTAATACTTACAATGCAGCTTTTAAGTTACAGCCATAATTCATGGTCTGTTGCACTTGGCGATAAGTCGTATAACGATCCAGAATAAAAGTATAGAACTGATCGCTAGATGCAAAATTGGATTTCAAGTCTTCATTCTCGGCTTTAGGCAATTGAATTTCGTCGACCAGATTCAGATTATAATGCCCCAAGCGATACATCTCAGCAAAATAACCATTCATCATGTCACAATAGGCCACTTTACTGGATTTTAGCGCAGTCCGGCTGACAGGATGCTGATTCAAGGTTTGCAGGTTATTCACATCCAAAGGCAGCTGATGAGAAAAGGCAATACTTTCTACTTTTTTAAATTGCTGAAAGTCTTGTGCCAACTTACTGTTTAGATCATCAAAACGTTGCTGTAATTCCTGTGCACTTTTAACCTGATATTTACCTGGATCTACTGCTACTTTCTGTTGCTCTGCTGAACATGCGGCCAATCCAGTTACCATAGCTAATGATGCCAGCCATACCTTCATATCTATACACTCGATCTAAATATTAGCTGTCATTATGCCTTAAACCTGGGCGAAAATTTTATTTAAAGTACTTTCTCATTCATATAACGCCAATAACGTTTAGGTACATATTGGATATGCAGTTTCATATTTTGTCGTGCCTGAATATTCACGCTTTTAAAATAATCTTTCCAAAGCTGATCATAGAGTACTTCTTCATCATCCAGTTCAATACTAAAAGACTGACTATGTCCAATCCGGATTTGTGGATCAACCATTTCTGCATTCATCTCTATCTGGTGCACATCATTTAAATCGTAATAGATGCCGTACTGGCGCTGCTCATCATAAATTAGCCAACGCTGGTCTTGGTAACGTTCCTTAAAATGTCGGGAAATAATCGGCAGTACATTAAAATCCGGTTTGACCAGACTGAGAAACAATCCATCTTTGGCCTTTTTGAAGCGGACAAAAGCTTCCATACGATGCTTTTCACGCCCGACCTGTTTCATCCATTGTGACATTCCGATGACTGCATGATGGCCATAATCTTTATCAACCGGCCGCTGATTTTGGAATACATAGACCGCAAAATCGAACAGGTTCTGAAATGCCTGTTCTTTTTCAGAAAGAAAAGCATAATAAAAGGCTTTTAAACTACTGGATGATATTTTCTGTTTTAAGCCTTGCCAGACCCGCTGCCCATGACTTTCATTCGAGGCCACATGAATAAAATCATCGAATAGGCCATTTTGGGCCTGCGGATTGGCCGTCACTTTGACATCAAACTCTTTAAATTCAAAAGCCCGAAATACACAGCTTAATAAACCGGTCATGGTGCCATCAAAACAGTACTGTGCCATCAGAAACCAAATCCCAGTTGAGGTGACAGTTGCTGCTGATATTTGGATTGACCCGCTTGTAAAATCTGCTGGCGAATCTGCTGGGATTGCTGCTCCTTTTTAAATTTCGGTGTATCTGCACAGCGAATAAAATGCTGTGCCCGGTTATACGCCACTCCCATCCTTTTCAGTTGGTCGATATGAATCTGACCAAAACGGCGTGCCTGTACAATCTTTTTGGCAGAACGTACTCCAATGCCAGGCACGCGTAAAATCATCTTGTAGTCGGCTCGATTAATATCAACCGGGAAGACCTCAGGATGCCGTAAAGCCCAGCTCAGCTTTGGATCAATATCCAGGTCCAGATTTGGATGCTGGTCATCCACAATTTCATCCGCTGAAAATCCATAAAAACGCATCAGCCAGTCAGACTGATATAGACGATTTTCTCTTAATAAGGGTGGCGCTGAGCCAATTGCGGGTAAGGCTTTTTCTTCAGAGTTAATCGGAATATAGCCAGAAAAATACACGCGTTTCAGCTTAAATTCCTTATAGTGCTGATCAGCCATCAAAATAATATCTTTGTCCGTTTCACTATGCGCACCGACCACCATTTGCGTGGTCTGCCCTGCGGGAACAAATTTGGGAACGGATTTGATGATCTTACGTTCATCTTTCAACTGGATTAAGCGATCCCGCACAATTCCCAGATCTTTTTGCACTTCTGTATGGGTTTTCTCTGGGGCAAACTTTTGCAAGCCTGCTTCGGTTGGCATTTCCAGATTGATACTCATCCGGTCAACGTATAAACCTGCTTCAGTAATGATCTCCTGCGATGCTCCCGGAATGGTTTTGAGATGAATATAACCATTAAAATTTTCTTCCAGACGCAGCTTTTTCACCACCTGCAACATCCGCTCCATGGTGTAATCTGCTGATTTAAAGATTCCCGAACTGAGAAACAGCCCTTCAATATAATTACGGCGATAAAAATTCATGGTCAGATCGACCACTTCCTGCACGGTAAATGCAGCACGTTTTACGTCATTGGAACGACGAGAGACACAATATGCACAGTCAAAAATGCAGACATTGGAAAATAGTATTTTCAGTAATGAGACACAGCGACCATCTTCAGTATAACTATGACAGATCCCATTTCCGGTATTGCCCAAGCCTTTATCTTTATTTTTACGGTTACTGCCACTCGATGAACAGGACACATCATATTTGGCGGCATCAGCTAAAATTTGTAGTTTTTCTCGGATACGTTCAGACATGATTTCAGCAAGTTGTTGGCTAAAAACCTATTATAAATTTTCCCCGCTATACACTATAGCTTTCCTGTCTTTGTAGCGACATCTCATGTCGTAAGAAATGTAATTGAACCGTTATCCATACAGCATTATTTCAAAATAAAATAACCAATATGATTTGCTTAATTTTGCGGCTATAGGCAAAGTAGATAGAGTAACAGGGAGCAAATCTATGTCTTTATTAGAAAAACTCGGAATAAAACATCCTATTTTCTTGGCCCCTATGGCAGGCGTTTCGACACCTGAACTGGCAGCGGAAGTTTCAAATCAGGGTGGTCTGGGTTCGCTGGGCTTGGGAGCCAGCAGCGTAGAATCTGCGCGCCAGCAGATTTTAAAAACTCAGGAACTTACAGATTGCCCATTTCAGGTTAACTTTTTCTGTCATGACAGCCAGCCTCTTGATGAAAACGTAGCTCAAGCCTGGATTGACCAGTTTAAAGATAAATTTGCTGAATACGGAATTAATCCACCCACTCAATTGAACTGTATTTACCCAAGTTTTAAAGACAATGATGACTTCCTGAATCTGGTTCTGGAAACCAGACCATGTGCGGTCAGCTTTCATTTTGGTATTCCTCTTCCGCATCAGATTCAGGCTCTAAAAGATGCCGGTATTCTGACGATGGTATCTGCAACCAATTTTGCTGAGGCCAAAGCCATTCAAGCAGTAGGGATTGATATCATCATTGCTCAAGGCATTGAGGCTGGAGGTCACCGGGGTATCTTTAGTACCAAATTTGATGCCTCAGTCAAAACCTCCAATCTGGTCAAGTTAATAAAACAGCATTTTTCACTGCCGGTGGTTGCTGCAGGCGGAATCATGAATGGTGAACAAGCTCGTCAGATGATAGACTTTGGCGCTGAAGCAGTACAATTGGGTACAGCATTTGTTCAATGCAAATCTTCCAATGCCAATGACGCCTATCGTAAAGCGCTACTGTCCAAGCCGCTGACTCAAGTTAGTGCCAGCATTTCCGGCCGCCCAGCGCGTGGCATCATTAATCACTGGCACATAGACATCGACACTCCTGATCGTCTGGATGTACCTGCCTATCCATATACTTATGATCTGGCCAAGCAGTTACATGCAGCAGCGTCCAAACATGGTGATCAGGGTTATGGCGCGTTTTGGGCAGGTTCAAATGTGGCACAAATTCGTGAGATGGAAGCCTCTGATTTAATTAATCAGTTAGTGCTGGAAATGAAACAGAAGTAAAGAAAATCTTTATTTTAAAAATAAAAAAACCTCTCCACGAAGAGGTTTTTTTATATCGTTCTTTTAACGAGTCATACGATACCAAGCATCTTTGATCGCAAATTTTGCTTCTTCCCAATTCAAACGGGATTCCCCTTTTACCTGCTCCCATTTGGTTCGTAGTTCAGGTTCGGCATGTTCAAAGTCAGTCTGACGGTCATATAGCGGACGGTTTTCATAACCCACCCGATAAGCACCACGATAGTCACGATCATAGTCTAGATCGCTGTAGGTGGTACGTGATTCAGTATAATACGGACGGTTGGTATGTTCGTTTCTCCAGTAATCATCTTCCTGCTTAATCGTGTCCGGATGCTGATAATTATCTGCCTCTGGATGATTTTCTGGATGCTCGTAGTTATCCGTCTGTTTCGAATGATCAGATGAAACAATATCATTTCCTGCAATGCCGCCTACAACACCGCCAATGATACCGCCTACTACTGCACCTGGAGGACCACCTACCAGACCGGCAGTCGCTCCAACTGCTGCCCCGCCTAAAGTACCTGCACTGGTAGCAAGTACATTATCCTCGCCTTCATTCATATCTGGCACACGAGGATTATCTTTTTGAGGTGAATTCAAATCTGGTCGAGCACTGGCATCTGTTGCATCTTGATTTAATGCGTGACTACGTTCCTCTGGTAATTCAGTCGAGGTTTTATTGCCAAAGTCTGTAACTGGACGATTGGTATTTGTCATTATAGATCTCCCTTGATCATGAGAATGAACAAGATTGAATAAACATCTTGCCATGCTAGAAATTCAGCTTAGAGCAATTTCACGTAACCAATGTCCATATCCTGTCCAGTTTCAGTGAACTTAATATGCGGCTATGTTCACTACAGGCTTTAATGTAACGGAAGCATATAAAATTTTAGCTACAAGATAAAAAAGGTACTGTATTTACTACAATACCTTTTAGAAGAACTAGGAAATCTCTCTTTTATTTGGTTTCTAACAGATTCACCTGATCTACTTGTACATCGCTCATGATATGGCCATGTTCCAGTAATCCATTAAAATAGTTTTCCACCACTTTATATTGATCGGCGGTGTTTTCTACCTGATACATATTTTGACGGAATTCATTACTCGAACGTAGACCTTTGGTATACCAGGCAATATGCTTACGCGAAATACGGCAACCTGAATATTCACCATAAAACTCATAAAGCTCGGATAAATGCCCTAGTAGCACATCTTTCACTTCAGCAATACTTGGCGCAGCCAGATGCTCTCCAGTTTCTAAATAGTGTGCAATTTCACGAAAAATCCAGGGACGGCCTTGTGCAGCACGGCCGATCATAATGGCATCTGCACCTGTATAGTCCAGTACATATTTGGCTTTCTCAGGGCTATCAATATCTCCGTTCGCAATCACGGGAATATTCAGTATTCTTTTCACTTCCTTGATTAAGGAGTAACGTGCCGTATTGAGGTACATATCTTCACGAGTACGACCATGTAATGCCAGCGCTGCAATCCCCGCGTCTTCAGCACGTTTTGCAACTCGCAGAATATTTTCATGACCGTTGAGATAGCCCAAACGGGTTTTTAAAGTCACAGGAACATCAACTGCAGCAACAACTGCACCTAAAATACGTGCAACCAGATCTTCATCCTTTAACAAGGCAGAACCGGCCAGCTTATTACAGACTTTCTTTGCTGGACATCCCATATTGATATCAACAATTTGTGCCCCATTTGCGACCTGATAGCGTGCTGCCTCAGCTAAGTCATGCGGATCAGAACCAGCTATCTGCGCTGAGATTGGTGCCAGCTCACCATCAAAATTCGCCCGATATAAGCTCTTTTTGCTCATGCGCAAGGTCTTGTCAGAAGTCATCATTTCACTGACCGCATGACCCGCACCGAAGTACTTGCATAAGGTTCTAAATGGACGATCGGTGACACCTGCCATAGGAGCGACAATCAAATTATTTGACAGTTGATAGGGACCAATATACATATAAATTCATCACTTTTCTGATGGGCATAGTATACTGCATCTGCCTTGTTCACTCATCTTTTCAATTTATTTACGACACCATGAACAAATATTTTGCTCAAGTTTTTTCTCTTAAGTCCGTATCCATACTTGCTTTATCTATTAGCCTTGTAGGGTGTGGCAATGGTTCATGGTGGTCAAATGATGAACCAACTCTTGAAGTTGAACATATTCGCAAAGCCATTCCAGGTCGTGTCAGCCAGCGCGAATCCTGGGCACAAGATATTTATGACATTACTGACCAGCTCGGTATTCCACAAACCAAAGAGAATATCTGTTCAATCGTGGCAGTTGTCGATCAGGAATCTAACTTTAATGCAGACCCGGTAGTTTCTGGTCTTGGTGAAAAAGCCGTTAAAGAAGTTCAGGAACGTCTGGAAGAAAAATTTAAAGATAAACTTGGTGAAAGTATCGGTGGAACAGTTGCAGGATATTTCCAGGACGTACTTAAAAATCATCCAAGTCCAGAAGACAATTATCTAAGCCAGATGCGCCGGGTTAAAACTGAACGTCAGTTAGATGAACTTTATCGTGAAATCTTTGATTACATGGCCAAACATTATCATGTAAGTGCACTGACAGGTGCTGCCAAACTGTTTGGACAAAATATTGGCGAAAAAATGAATCCGATTACAACTTTGGGTTCCATGCAGGTTCATATCAGCTATGCCAAGGAATATAAACGTCAAGGGGGCAGTATTGCTGATTTGCGTAGTGACCTGTATAGCCAGTATGGCGGACTCTATTACGGGATTCATCGATTGATGATGTACCCTGCGGATTATGAAAAACCGATTTATCGTTTTGCTGATTATAACTCTGGGATGTATTCCAGCCGTAATGCAGCATTCCAGAGCATGTTAAATAGCTTAACCGAAGCTGAGTTGAGTCTGGATGGCGATTTACTACTATATACTAAAGACGGCGCGATTCGCTCACAAAAGAGTCAATCTGAACGAGAGCTCATCAGCGTTTTTGCAAAAAATAATTTTATTATTACTGAACGTCAGATTCGAGCGGATTTAAAAAAAGAAAAAGTTAAAGATTTTGAAGATACTATGACTTATCGTGGCATCAGTAAACTTTATCAAGAAAAAACCGGTAAAGAGCCAATTTATGCAATGATGCCAGAAGTCGTGATCTCAGGCCCAAAATTGAGTCGTGAGTATAATACTAACTGGTTTGCCAGCCGTGTCGATGGTCGTTATCAAACATGCATGCGCCGCATCAAAAACATAAAACTCTAGCCTTATTTGATTTTGATGGAACCCTGTATCCTTATGACAGTTTTACAGGGTTCATTTTCTATGCCTTAAAGAAAAGGCAAATTCTGAAACGTGGACTTCGTATTCTGCCTTGGATTCAGGCTTATTATCTTAAGCTCTATCCTGCTCATGCAATGCGACCGAAGCTGTATTACACTATGTTCAGAAATAGTCATGCGCAGGAAATTCAGCAGCTTGCCGAAGAATATGCACAGCGGCTTGTTTTAAAATTGAATCCCAAGCTATTAAAGCAACTCAAACAACACCAGCAACTCGGGCATCAAGTCGTTCTCGTTTCAGCCTCGTTAGATTTATATTTAAAACCGGTTTGTACTTATTTAGGAATTGACCTGATTTGTAGTGAAGTAGAAATTCTGACAGGCAAAATGACAGGTTTATACAACACACCTGATTGTAGTAAGGATCAGAAGAAAAGTAGAATCCTGGAAAAATATAATTTAGAAGATTATGCTGAAATTTATGCTTATGGAAATAGCGAAGAAGATGAGGCAATGTTAAGCCTTGCACATTATGCTTATCTGGAAGGTCGAGATAAAGTACTTCCACTACTTGAAATGAATTTATCTGAGTCTGAGCTTAAAATAATTAATTAAACTGAGAATAATAAAAAACCGCTATGAACAGCGGTTTTTTATTGAAATCTATATTACTTCTTAAACGGAAACGCATATTTCACGATACGTTTAATCACGCTGCCATACTGTTTTACCAGACTGGCATTATTATAGTTTAAGCCGTATTTTTTACATACTGCTTCTACTTTTGGCGCCATTTGACGATAACGGCGTGCAGGCACATCTGGATATAAGTGATGTTCAATCTGATGGCTTAAATGTCCAGTCAAAATATGAAACGCTTCAGAACCGGTTAAGTTTGAAGAACCACGAATCTGACGCATATACCAGTGACCACGGCTTTCATTTTCTATGACGGCTTTCGGAAACACTTCTACATCTTTAGTAAAGTGACCACAGAAAATGATACTAAAAGTCCAGATATTACGAAGACCATTTGCCACAAGGTTACCTGTCAATACCGGTAATGCTGCAGGACCTGCAATCAACGGAAAGAATACATAATCTTTGAATAATTGCTTACCAATTTTACGCTGCATTGGCTCCCATTCTTCAAGAGTTTGTTCTTTGGTTTTACGGCCTTTGAAGTATTTACCCAATTCAAGGTTTTGAATGGCTACGCCCCACTGGAATAACAAGCAAAATGGAATACTGTAAATTGGCTGTAATAAATAGCCTGGTTTCCAGCGTTGCTCAGGGAATAAACGCAACAAGCCATAACCAATATCATCATCCATACCTTTAATATTGGTATAGGTATGATGCTTGAAGTTATGGGTTTGACGCCAGTTGTCTGAAGTTCCGACAATATCCCACTCGTAAGTCTGGCCATTGAGCTTCGGATCATTCATCCAGTCATATTGACCGTGCATGACATTATGACCCAGTTCCATATTTTCCATGATTTTGGCAAAGCCTAATAAGCCTGTACCCAACAACCATGCTGGCGGAAACCAGCCTGCGAATAATAAGGCACGACCAGCAATCGATGAATAACGGATGCTCGAATATACGCGACGGATATATTTGGCATCTTTTTCACCTAAATCATCCAGTACTTCCTGTTTGATGGCATCAAGCTCACGTGCAAGTTCATCTAGCTCAGATTGGGTCAGTTCACGGTTTTTAGGATTTTTAAAATACTGTAATTTTACTGGCATATTCATAGGATAAAACTCGCTTATAAGTCGATGACAAGGTCAGTCTGCGCTGAGTTAACACAAATTTTTAAAAGATTACCCGGCTCGGTATTTTGTGCGCCATTGACCAGATTCTTGGTTGAACCTTCTGCTTTATTACAGGCACATTTATTACAGATGCCCATACGACAGCCATGGGGCGGTCGGATATTCTGCTGTTCCAGACTCACCAGAATCGACTGGCCTTTAGGAATCGTGACAATTTTTTTCGATTGAGTCAGGGTTACATTGACAAAACCAGTATCAGCTTCATCATTCAGACTCATGCTGAAAGCTTCACTTTTGAACAGTTTTGCTGAAACAAACAGTCGTTCTGCAGTCGCAACAAAACCTGATGGTCCACATGCATAGACTGCGCTGTGTTCCAATGCCTGCAATTGATCTAGATAAGATTCATCAAGACGCGGCGCAGCCGGTTGTTCCTGAGTTGCAAATACCTGATAAGAAAAGTTTGAAAACTTTTGTGCCAGCTCTTCAAAACGCGCAATGAAAGCAGCATCCTGATTTTTCTTGACCCAATACCATAAAGTTACTGGTGCAACCAATTCAACTTTATCTTTTAAAGCTTCCAGTATACTCAGCATTGGTGTAATACCACTACCCGCAGCAAGCAAAAGCAATGGGCTGTCCTGTTCTGGCAAAGTCATGTCACCAAAAGGTTGACCGAATTCAATGATATCGCCGACTTCAGCCTGTTCAGCAAACCAGGTGGTAACCTTACCTGCATTCACTTTTTTAACCGTCAATAAAACATGCTGCTGATCAATACGGGTCAGACTATAGCTACGTTCATAACGAATGCCGTTCACCACCACAAATACAGGATGATGCTGGCCCGCCTGACCGAACTGGAATAAATGATTGACACGAATCGTCAGGCTCAGCATATCCTGCGCAGCATTTTCTTTGCACACGATCTTGCCTAAGGGCTGATTCATCGACCATAGAGGATTTAATTTCTGCATCCAGAAATTAATCGCATATGGATCAATCACACTCTCTTTCAGCGTATTTAATGGCGTTTTAAGTTTTTCGAGTACAGGCATCGTTTTAGACATCACCTTGGATTTTTAATTATTATACACTTGTATATATACTTGTATATACATTTGTATTGTTTCTAATCATTTCACAAGCTGGACTGCCTTCGTTATAATGTGTTAATGCCTTTTACTAATCACCTCATGAATGAGCCTTCAATGAAAATAAGCAGTGACGCGTCTTTACCATCGAAAAGCATTGATGAGCCCATTATTGTCCGTAGTGTGGGCCGTAAAGCGACCATTACCAAGGAAGAACTGTTTCAGGCTGCTTTAAACCTGATTGGACCACAAAAAAGTATTTCATCTTTAAGCTTGCGTGAAGTTGCCCGTGAGGCTGGAATTGCTCCGAACAGTTTTTATCGTCATTTTAAAGATATCGATGAACTGGCGATTGAATTGATTGATCGTGCCGGGATTGTGCTGCGTCAGATTCTCAATGAGTCCCGCCTAAAAGCATCGAAACAGAATAGTATTATCCGTAGTTCTGTCGAAGTCTTTATTGCCCAGCTGGATGCTGATGAAGGCAATTTAAGCTTGTTATTACGTGAAGGCTATACCGGTTCAAAATCTTATAAACAGGCAGTCGAACGCCAACTGAACTATTTCCAGCAGGAGCTTCAGGAAGACCTGATCCGTCTGGAACGACTTAATAATAAAAAATTATTTCATCCCGAGATTGCTGCCAGAGCGATTACCCAACTGGTATTTAATATGGGAGCCAATGTGATCGATATGGCACCTGAAGACCGTAAGGAAATTGCGGAACAAACCATGATCATGATTCGCATGATTATGGAAGGTGCCCGTCATCTGGATCAGTCTCAGATCCGTTAAACCAGCTGAAAAAAAGACTCTTAGTGAGTCTTTTTTATTATAAAGGTTAAAGCTCATTCAATTTAGCTTTAACATGGTTTGCTGTCACTTCTGGATGTTCTAGTGGAAACATATGTCCGCCCTGCACCACTGAATAATCTACCCGATAAACCTTATACATGCCTTGTGGTAAACCTTGCTGATAAAACTGGCTGCGCTCTGCTGTGATTAAATGTATCGGAACCTGTGGTGGTTTTCTTGGTGTACGCCACCACCAGGCCGGTACAGTCCGGAAAATTTCTGCCTCAATCTGTTTCGGAATAGCTAAAGTTACCCCTCCACGCTCTTGATCAGGCACAATCCCGCTTTCAATATAATCCTGAAAACATTGCTCATCAAAATGCTTAAACAGACGATTCGATCTCAGCGCTGCAACGGCGTCCTGTTTAGATGGCCAGTAATCCTTACGTTTTAGGGTAATACCTGCCGGAGTGAAGCGGTCAATACTTTTTAAGTTGAACTTTTTCACGACTTCAAACAATGCACTATTTTTCCCAATTACGAAAGGTGGATCCATGATCACCAGTTTGGAAAATAAATCCGGACGTTGATAGGCTGCCATTAACGTCACTAAACCACCAAATGAATGTCCCAGCCCAATCACCTTTTGATCCGGAGATTGCTGCTGGATATCCTGTATCACTTCATTTACTAGATAACGCCAGTCTTTGGTAATTGGATAGGCTGGATTCATCCCGATCAGCGGAATCGCCTTGACCTGATATTCATCCTGAAAATAATTTAAAAACTTCCGATAGCTTGCCGATGGAATGCCATTGGCATGAGTAAAATGCAAAACCTGTTTCATTATTTTCTTTGATCATTTCTTTATAAAGCCTGATAGAAGCTTAATATTAAAATATGAAATTCCACAGGATCGAATTCACCAATCTATGACCTTTAAGTCACTCCTGGCTTACATCGACATATGGTCCATTATTTTTTAGAAATAGTCAGGTTCTGCATTGGTAAAAAAGTGGCTCCACAACTGGCTTTATCTCCAGCAATGATTACAGCCCTGCCTTTGACTATTGTAGATAAATCACTAGCAATAGCTGTCACGGTAGTTTGGCACTTGGGACAGTAATGCTTCATGCCATTCAGATGCACCGCCATGCCATTAATTAAAAAAGAGTTTTCACATTCAGTGACCATACCGCCATGGCTGGTTTTCGCGCCAATAGTGATCAATGCTTTGGACATGATATTTTATTTCTTATTCTTAGAGGTGCTGATTTTAAACAATACAGAAAATATCAGCTAGCACAGCCCGACCAAAAGCTCAATCATGACTTTAATTCCAGCCATAAAAAAGCAGCCCGAAAGCTGCTTTCATAATTCATTAGATCTTATGGCTTAACCACGACCATTACTTGAATCGCTTCAGGTGTTACAGATAAACCTTCTAACAAACTCAAGCCTTCTTTTTGCAGCTTCTGTAAACGTGCGATTTCATCTTCACGGATACTTGGGTTGAACTGTTTCAGGTAAGTCAGACGGTCAATTTCATACTGCCATTTATTGCCATACGCTTCTTTAGCCTGCTGCCTGAAGTTTGGCAATGCTGAACGAGCTAATTCCAATGCCTGTTGATAACGCGCTTCAATCACTTCACGGCGTGCTTTCACCACCTGACGGCAGCTATTGCCATCTAAATGATGTAGATATGGTTTCAGGATTTCAGGCGCAATCTTCTGAGACAGATCCTGACCTTTTTCACTCAGCAATACACGGATCAGCTGCTGTGGCAAGCTTGACGGTAAGTTCAGTGCTTTTGGTGCAACCACATCAACCTTGAACCACACTTCCATCAATACAGAACCTTGTGGCAATGCTGCAGACTTTAAGACCGCAACGTTGGTACTACCAAAGCCCTGAGTATTGATCATTTCCATCACGCTTTCAGTGAATGGATGCTCTAAAGTTAGATATTGAGCATCTTCACGGATCTGAGCCTGGTCACGATAGAAGGTGGCTGTCATACCCTCTTCATCCAGGGTCAAACCTTGTACCTGCATCTGATCCGTTGGCTTGATGATCACCGTACCATTGCTTTGCTCATCAAAGTCGATATTGGTCGATGCCATAAAACGCTTCATGAACATTGGCAAGGTGGTATTATCATCATAGTCTTCAAGCGCATTAACAATTTCCTGTGCCACGACGGGGCGGCAAGAATTGTACTCAAGCAGACGGTCACGACCTTCCTGCAACTCGGCTTCAAGCGCTTCACGTTGTACGCTAACTTCTTCCAGCAGATCTTCAAATTCCTGACCTTTATCTGCCAGCAAGCAATCTTTCAGGGCAACAATAAAGTTTTCTTGCAGCGTTTGCGCCGTTGGAGAAATGTTGCTGAAAATATTCAGCGCTTCGTTATACCAACGGAACATACGCTCCTGCGCAGTACCCACGAGATAAGGCACATGAATCTGGATACGGTTTTCCTGACCGATACGATCCAGACGACCAATACGCTGTTCCAAAACATCCGGATTGGCCGGTAAGTCAAACAGGATCAAGTCTGATGCAAACTGAAAGTTACGGCCTTCTGAACCGATTTCAGAACATAACAGAATCTGTGCACCATAAGATTCTTCAGCAAAATAAGCTGCTGCCTGGTCACGTTCCAAAAGACTCATGCCTTCATGGAACATGGCAGTACGGATACCTGCATGCAGACGTAATACATTTTCCAGTGCTTCAACCACTGGACCACTACGGGCAATCAGTAATACTTTTTTGTGTTTCAGATCAGTACGCAGCTTTTCCATCAACCACATTACACGCGGATCGGTTTCCATCCATGAGCCATCGAGTTGAGATTCTTCCGGCCACATTTGCTCACGCAATTTACCATCTTTAGACCAGTTTTCTGGCGCTGGCAATGGTGCTGGCTGACAGTCACGGCCCGGGAAGCCCTGAATTGCCTCACGTGTATTCCGGAACAGGATACGGCCCGTACCATGACGGTCTAGCAATTCATGAATCGCACGGAAACGTTGCTCTGGGGTATCTTCAATCGCATGACCAAGCAGGCTTTCAATCGCAGTGAAATGCTCTGCTTCAAGTGGCAGATCTGACATCAACACTTCAGCGATTTTAGCGGTATGCTGATACTGCTCTTCTTCATCCAGGAAACGGTCCAATGAACTGAAACGTTGCGGATCAAGTAAACGTAGACGTGCAAAGTGAGATTCTACACCGAGCTGTTCTGGTGTTGCAGTCAATAACAATACGCCCGGTGTTTTCTCTGCCAGCTCTTCGACCAGATCATAACGGTCATTGCCACCTTCTTCCTCAGACCACATCAGGTGATGCGCTTCATCGACAACCAACAGATCAAAGCCCGCTTCAATCGCCTGTTCGCGCAGATCTTCGTGATCCACCATCAAGTCCACAGAAGCAATAATGCGCTGCTCAGTCAGGAACGGATTTAGATCAGGATCATGCTCTTTAATCGAGGCAGTACGCGCCAGATCAAATAGAGAGAATTCAAGATTGAAACGACGACGCATCTCAATCATCCACTGATATTGCAGTGAATCTGGAACCAAGATCAGGATACGTTCAGAACGGCCAGTTTTAAGTTGCTGATGAATGATCAGACCAGCTTCAATGGTTTTACCCAAGCCAACTTCATCCGCCAGTAAAACACGCGGTGCAAAACGCTGACCGACTTCATGTGCGATATACAACTGGTGTGGAATCAGACCTACACGCGAACCGACTAAGCCACGCAATGGATTGGTTTGCATATTGGCTTGCATCAGCAAGGCTTCAATACGCAGGTCATACCACTCTTTATAGTCAATCTGGCTGGCCAGTAAACGGTCTAAAGGTTTAGACAACTGGATCGTTGCGCCTACACGGGTTTCATTTAAAGCTTTACGTTCTTCTGTGCCATCTTCAAGAGTACGGACCACGTGATAACGCACTACGCCATTGCGGTCTTCAACTGACTCAACGGTCCAGATCGTACCTTCCTGATCTTGCAGCTCGTCATTTGCATTAAATACGATACGAGATAAGGGTGCGTTACTGCGAGCATAGACGCGAGTTTCATCGCTTTTTGGGAATAAAATGCTGACCGATCGCTCATCAACATCAATGAGAACCCCTAAACCGAGTTCTGTTTCAGTATCTGATAACCAACGTTGACCAATAGCAAATTGCTGCAATTTTTCCACCTTTATCTTAAGTACAAGATTATGAATATCATGCTCAATCACGAAACGTCATTTGAGCAAAATTTCACACCTTCAAGCAATGTATTTTGACATAAAGCCCACTAAAAAGTGAGCATAATTCACGTCGATTAAACAAGTATTTCCTAGAATTCAGCCGGACAATTAAATTCAACTAACTCTTCTGTTTTAGGATGATAAAAACTTAAACGCTCAGCATGTAAGCATAGACGCGGACTAAGCTGTTGCTGCTCTGGCGTTGCATATAAGGTATCGCCAATAATCGGATGTCCGAGATATTGCATATGTACACGGAGTTGATGTGAACGACCGGTAATCGGGGTCAGTTTCACCCGGGTCACAGCTTGCCCCTGAATTTCAAAATGTTCGATGGCCTGCCATTCTGTAATAGCCGGCTTATTATGATTCGGTTCAGCAATATGCAGTGGTGGACGGCTTGGATCATAAATGACAGGCACATCAACTGTACCCTTGCCTTCTAATGTTCCAGCCACGATGGCCTGATAGGTTTTATCGGTTTGGCGTTCCTGGAACTGGCGGGAGATGGATTTTTGCCCTTCACGGCTTAAGGCAAATACTAAGATACCGGAAGTATCTCGATCCAGACGGTGGATCAGTAAAGTTTTAGGTTCTAATTTGATAAGGCGATTGATCAGGCAATCTTGTAAATCTTCTGTTTTACCGGGCACTGTGAGTAAGCCTGCAGGCTTATGGATGACCATAAAATCTTCATCACGATGTATCAGATGTTCGGTTAGAAAATTACTCAAAGTTCAATCCCACGCTGATCGCGAAAAACAAGGCGGCCATGATAGAAAGCTTGAGTGATAATTACAATGCGCATTTATGTAAATGGCGATGAAATTTCCGATTATTTTAAGAAAATTACCCAATTAGCGATTATCGACGTGCAAATTGCATTACAAAGCTCACTAAATCATGTAATGACGGGTGTTGCAGCACATCTTCATAACGTAGATCAGCACCATGCGCACGCCATGTGCCAACCAGACTCACTACCGCAACCGAGTCCAGTCCATACTGTTTTAAGTCAGCATAAGGATCAATTTCCAGCGCATCCATATCCAGCTGTTCAGCTACTGCTAACATGATGCCTTTGGTTGACAATACATATTCTGACGGCGCACTCAGGTTCCACAATCGGGTCAGACTATAGCTGTTCATATGATGCAAACCTTGTGCCGATATATTCTCAATCCACTGGATATGCTGTTCCTGACTAGGCATCAAAATTGCATCATTAATTATGCAAATTTGCTCTGTCACACTTTGCAGATGTGGCAGGATCTGTTTCAGCATCGGTGTAATCTGTCCGGCGAAAATCAGTTGTGAATGAGTTGAAGCATATTCTCCAAGTTGCTGCATACCTTGCATTAAATCATCGCCATACAAATCAACGATTGGAATATCGAGTGCTTTGGCTTTATTACTGATCTGGATCAGATGAGTTATCAGGTCGCTGTCTTGTATGCCCTGCTGCATACGCAAGTTTTGCAATCCGACTAAAACCAAAACAGATTCATTTGATGTAAGCTGCCATTTGGCTTGAGATGGCGCGAGTTGGATTTTTTTGGGCATGGGGTACAGCATGGGAAGCTCTTATAAATACAAAATAGCATGATGGTTCATGCTATTTTAGTTTAGCATCGATTTGAAAAACACTTTGATTTTACAGACGTTTATTGTTCTAATTTCGTATAACCACCATTATGTTAAATGGAGTTTTTTGCCATTCTTGAAGCTCGTTTATAAAGTTATGAAATACTTCCATAGGCTCTAATGGCGAATAATTTTCTAGTGCTAAATACAATTTATCATCATATGAAATGAGTAAATTATTCAATTTTTTGTCTTCTAAATATTTAGAAAATAAAATAATATTTTGAAAAAAAAGATAAATATCCTCTTTTGATCGAATAGAAATAATGCGACTAAGAACATACTTATTCAATAATTTATGGATTACATTGTTTCTCGTGTTTATATCAAGATCAGTGATATGTATGTTTTTAAAATACTCAATAACCTCTTGAGAATTAGCCAAAAAACATACTTCTAAAGCTAATTCATCTGAAGGATTACTTTCTAGAGTATTTAAGGCCCATTTTTGAATGTCTTCTGGGGATTTTAAATATAATTCTAATTCGACTTTAAATTGAACTTTATTGGCTTCACTCATATTTTTATTTAATTTTTCTAAAATTAACATAATACATATGTTCTATGATGAAAATCTCTTAATGTATCCTTATAAAATTCTAACAATTTGAGTAAATTTATGTGGGACATGGTCATCTATATTTCTATTTTTGATCATTGGCTTTCAGAAGTGGAAGCTGATCAATCTAATATCATGTGCTATAACATCGCATTAAAAAATAATAGTTTAGATGAATATTTAGATGGGGAAGAAAAATTCTTAAATTTTTATTCTCAAATTTTTGATGAGTATTCTTTTAAAAATAATAAAAAAATAGATTTTGATGAATATAAAACCACAGTCATACGAAGCCTAAGAGAACAACTATTAATGGATATTTATGTTCAAAATGGAAGAATAAGGCTACAAGGTGGGTTTGATAGGACTGATCAGCTATTTTTAGCTGATGCATCTTTGCTCCCAGAAATTATGAAAAAATTAGAAACGAATAAATTGCATGTTTTAGAGACAATGAATTATGAAGATTATTTAAAATTAACATAATACACCTTATACGAAATTATTTTGATTTCCTTTTTAAATCATAACTTTATTGTATATAGACAAGCTCTCTCATTAGCGATTGGGCTTTTTAGTTGATATTTCACGTTCCACGCTTCATGTTGGAACATCGTTGGATGATTTTATTAAATTGAGCTGATCAATTTCTATTTTGGATTAGCTTTGCTTAGCCAAAAACTTTTCAATCTCCTGCTGTGCAATCTCAGCATCTTGGAAAGACTTCACTCCAGAAACACCCATTGCACCTACGAGCTGACCTTGATACATAATCGGCTCACCACCTTCCAACATCCCAGAAAAAGTATCCATCGTCAGAAAGCCCATTTGACCGCCTTTGATAATATCTTCAAACAGCTTGGACGGACGGCGACTAATAGCAGAACATCTTGCTTTTTCCAGACACAGGTTTGCTGTCATCGGTGATGCACCATCCATACGCTTCATTGCCAGTAAATTACCAGTTTCATCAACCACAGCAATACTGACATTAAAGCCATTTTCTAACGCATATTCATAGGCCTGATTTAATAAAAACTCAGCATCGCTTAAAGTCAAATAATGTTTGGTTTTCATCAAGATTTTCCTAATTTTTAATATAAATCTCCCCCTAGCCCCCTCTTTTAAAAGAGGGGGAACTTAAATTTTAAGCTTAAGAATTCCCTCCTTTTCCAAAGGAGGGTTAGGGAGGATTTAAAACTTAAGCTTTCATTTCAGCAAAAGTTTCTTTAGCCGCCTGAATTGTGAATTCGATATCCTCATCACTATGCGCAGCTGAAATAAAGCCCGCTTCAAATGCAGATGGAGCCAGGTTCACACCACGACTTAACATGCCATGAAAGAATTTTTTGAAGGCTTCAACATCACATTTCAGCATTGAATCAAAGCTGGTGATGTCTTCCTGATCCGTGAAGTACAGGCCAAACATACCGCCCACTTGCTGGGTCTTGAATGGAATACCTGCTTCATCCGCAGCTGCCTGTAAACCTGCAAGAAGTTTTTCAAGCTGTGCAGTCAATTTTTCATAAAAACCTGGCTCACGCAGATGTTTAAACATCTCGATTCCGGCACGCATTGCTAGCGGGTTACCCGACAAGGTACCTGCCTGATACACGTTACCTAGTGGCGCGATACATTCCATCACTTCACGCTTACCGCCAAAAGCACCGACTGGCAACCCTGCACCAATAATTTTACCCAAAGTGGTTAAATCAGGAGTCACGCCATAATGTGCTTGAGCACCACCAAGACCCACGCGGAAGCCTGTCATCACTTCATCGATAATGAAGACTGAATCATGTTCGTCACAGACATCACGAATAGCTTGTAGAAAACCATCAATCGGTTTCACCAGATTCATGTTCCCTGCTACTGGCTCAACAATCACACCCGCAATTTCAGATCCAAACTTGGCAAAGCATTCTTTTAAAGTAGCGATGTCGTTATACGGAAGGGTTAAAGTATGTTTGGCAAAATCAGCAGGTACACCCGCTGAAGTTGCTTCACCTTCGCCTTTAGTTAGCAGGCCAGAACCTGCTTTTACCAGCAGCGAGTCAGAGTGACCGTGATAACAACCTTCAAATTTTACGATTTTGTCACGTCCGGTATAACCACGCGCCAAGCGGATCGCAGTCATCGTTGCTTCAGTACCGGAATTGGTCATGCGCACCAACTCAATCGACGGCATGATGTCGCAAATGATATCTGCCAGAGTCGTTTCATGCACGGTTGGTGCACCAAAGCTTAATCCATCTACTGCTGCATCTTGCACCGCTTTAATAATCTCAGGATGTGCATGACCCAGAATCATTGGACCCCATGAACCCACATAGTCCACATAGCGCTTGCCATCGACATCGTACAGATAAGCACCTTGGGCTTTCTCGATAAAGATAGGCGTACCACCCACGCCATTGAAGGCACGTACAGGTGAGTTGACGCCACCCGGAATATGTTTATTGGCTTGTTTAAATAGTTGTTCTTGCTTTGGAGATAAACTCATGAGAATCACTCAACTCAAAAATACAATAAGAAATAAAAATTAAGCTTGTTCAGCAAACAGTTCCGACCAATCATACACACGTTGACCAACAGTCGACATTGAGCGACCCAATACATCACTAATGACTGCACAAAGGTCGGCGCCGGCTTCAATGACTTCTTTGCCGTTTTCCACCGTCAAACCGCCAATAGCACAAATCGGTACATTTAATTTACTTTTGGCCTGTTTTAAGGTTTCCAGACCAATATTACCTGCTTCTGGCTTGGTATCAGTCGCATAGATCGCGCCAAAGGCCACATAATTAGCCCCATCAGCAATGGCTTGTTCAGCAAGCTCAAGTGAATTATTACAACTGCGGCCAATCAATACATTTTTGGGCAAACGTTCAACAGCTTCCTGAATTGAGCCATCATCCTGACCCAAATGCACGCCTACGCCATATTTTACTGCAGTTTCTAAATCGTCATTAATCACAAATGGAACTTTGTACTGTTCGCACATTTGTTTCATATATTCGATTTCGTAAGCCTGATCTTCTTTCGCTACTTTTTTACGACGATACTGAAGTACCGCAACTTCATAAGTCGCCATTGCACCTTCAAGTTTTGCCAAGAGAAGTTCAATAGGATCATCATTGGTAATTAAATACAAACCGCGCATGACTGCCGCCATTCAAAATACATACGCTATTATAGGCATAAATGGGCGAGTTTCCCCATCCTAAACACTGAATAATACCCAATTCAGGTATTAGATTATTATTTGTACTTTTTATACAGGTGATTGATCAATATCCCTATTTTCAGTGATAGGCGGCTGCGAGAATTTACGTTTTAATGGTTTTATAACAATAATGATAAAGTGTTAATGCTTACGCGCTCCGACAAACGCTTTTAGGATTTTGCAGATAACTTAGTGGAGAAGTTGCAAAATTCTGAAAGCGATTTTTTTATGTCCGAATTTTACAATTCCTGTTTATAAAATTGTTCGAATACCATTAGTCAAAAAACTCAAAGAAAACTTCAAAATACCCAATTTCAGGGATAGGTTTACACCCATTAAAGGATTTAAATAAGTTTGAACACAACAAATAAATAGAAAAGCAAAAGCTGTGTTTTATCTACCAGATCCTTTCTAGCTTTGGGTAAACCGTTAATGAGGAGACGTGTCAAAGCTAGAAAGGGTCGACCCATCTAAGCAAAAACCGACCATCTTATCTTTCGAACTTGCCTCATTCATCTCGTGAATATTTTCGAAATCATTCAGATAAATTAAAAATACGTCAATGCACATCTTTCTATTTTTTTAAATATAAAAAAAGCCCGGAGAAGGTCACTCCAGGCTTGGAAAACTGATTTATTCAGTGACTTATACTCTTTGATAAAATACTGAATAGGTAATAAAACAATTAATAGAATAATAACTCTACACTTGCAAGTGTTTTTATCGTTTTTATTGCAATACTTAAGCATAAATCCGATAAAACGTCATAAGCCCTAACTTGGAGTTTTGTCGTGCTTACGATCGACCAAGCTCAGGTTACCACGTAATACATCAGCAAACATACGCCAGTCTGAAATAAAACTGTAAAGCGGCTGTTTAAAGCTGGCCGGTTTATTCTTTTCAAAAATGAAATGACCAATCCAGGCACAGGCATAACCTGAGAGTAGTCCATAGGCCACATATTTGGCTTTACGCTGACGAAGGGCTTTGCTAAAAAAATATAAACCGATACTGCTGCCTGCGACATGCAAGCGGCGACTCATGATATGGCGATGCTCAGTCAGATAAAACCGGTAAAATTCATGATAGTCACGAATCGGCATTTGTGAAGAAGTCAGTACTGCAATCTCATTGCTCGGCTGCACCTGTGCATTCATTATCATCATCCTAATCTTTTTTCTTCACCTTAGCGCATAATTTAGGCAATTAAAAGTACCTTTATTTTCATGCAATTCTGTACCTGAATTTGGCTTAGATATTGAATTGTCATGCTTTCAGCAAAAACTGGTGAATGAGATCAGCATGTTAATTTTTCCATTTCCATTTTTTTCAATCGGTCAAGTCTTACATCAGATTGGTTTTTCGTTACAATCAGCCGCTCAAAAGTCTAAAAAATATTTCCGTTTCATATCGGAATTTCATGCAAGCGAATAAAAATTCAATTTGTTTTTTAATATTTTTCAATAAATTGAATAGACAGGATGATTATCATGGTTGAAGTTGAACTCAAGTTCCAGATTCCCGCGGCACGCCGTACTGCCCTGCTTAAGGCACTTGATCCCAAGAAATCTCAACAGATCCAGCTTCAAGCCAAATACTATGATACTGCAGACCGTCAACTGGCCCAGCATGGAATTGCCCTACGTCAGCGATTAGAAGGCAGTCGTTGGGTTCAGACGTTAAAAGCGGCAGGTAAAAGCCACATTGAACGTTTCGAGCATAATCATGATCTAGGTGAATTAGAATATTCTCCTGAGCTGGACCTGAGTATTTACAAGCAGTCTGCTGAAGCGCAAACCTTGCTTAATCGTGCTTTAGGTGATCAGTTTGACCTGCTGCAACTGCAGTTTGAAACCGATATTGCCCGTACCTTGCGCGTGATTGAATATGAAAATACGTCAATCGAAGTCAGCTTGGATATCGGCTGTATTCGCACGCCTCATGCTGAACAGGAAGTGCATGAGGTTGAATTCGAGTTAAAGCATGGCTCAATTCAGGATTTGCTGGCCTTTAGTTTTGAATGGGTCAAAAAATATCAGCTGTGGCTGGATGTACGTAGTAAGGCTGAAATTGGGAATTTGTTAGCAACTAATCAGAGCGTGAGTCCCGCTACTTTTGCCAAAGAATTCCAGATCAGCAAAAAAGATAGTGCGGGTAAAAACCTGTGTCATCTGGTGGCCCAGCAAATGCAGCATCTATTGCCCAATATCGCGGCAATCTCCGCGCAAGTGGCAGAACAGCAACATATTGATCAGGCACAACAGGCCTTAGATCATCTCTATCTGACCCTACTTTTGTTTAAAGATTGGCATCCTCAAGTTTCAGACAAATGGGCGCATCAGCTTGCCGCATTTAAACACCAGTTTGAACATCTGCAACATTTACAGCACATGCAAAACACTCTGGCTGGTTTCCTGCAAAATCCTACAACCGCAGAGAACCTGACTAAAGATATCCTTTATGCCAAAGAGAAGCTGGGCAATCTGGTGAAGTCCACCCAGAATGTGCATCACTATCTGGAATTGCTGGTCTTTAGCTTAAGTACAGATGAAGCTAAGTCGCAGGAATTGAAATCTGCAGCGCAAACTACCTTGCAGCAACAATACAAAGTCTTGCAAGAACAGATGAACCAGACTGATATTACCAATTTTGAAAGTCTGGATCAGCTAGCAATTCGCATTCAGGAATTAAAATTCAGCTTCCCGATTTTGACCACAATTTATGATGTCAAAAACCTGCAAAAATACAGCAAGGCTTTAAATGATGCACAGCAGGCAGCTAATGAATATCAGACGCTAGCCTCTTCTGCAGTCTATATTCAACAGACCGAGCTGGAAGCCAGTGACTGGTTTGTGCTGGGTTGGTTGACCGCAAAACAGGAAGTCTATGCACAAAAATTACTGGAAGCGACAGAACAGTTTCTGGTCAGCCGCAAATTCCTTAAATAAGTATTTAACTGACTTTCAAAGCACGCTACGGCGTGCTTTTTTTGTTGCACAAGCACATCACAACACTTTCGTTGTTTGGTCTATATTGATTGTTATGAGCTTCATCGAGAAGGAATGGCCCGATGGCAGAAATCGAACTCAAATTCCAGATTCCGCAAAGTATACGTCACCAATTCGAACAAGATTTTCAGCAGTACGGGCCGACTCGACATCATTTATGTGCCAAATACTTTGATACTGCCGATCAGCAGTTACAGCAGCACAAAATTGCACTCCGGCAGCGTCTGGAAGATCAGCAATGGTTTCAGACCTTAAAAGCACCGAGCCAGCATCAGTTTGAACGCTTTGAACTAGAAGAAGCATTGGATACTGCACCGGATAGGTGTGATTTAAAAGTTTATAGCAAGCATAAACAAGCTCGGAAGATTCTAAAACAGGCACTTCACACCCTAGATACGACTCTGTCTCTACAATTTGAAACTGATGTAGAGAGGGATCTTTGGGTTAAAGATTACCGAGGAAGTCAGATTGAAATTGCACTAGATAGAGGTGAGATTCGTTCTAAGAGCCAAACTTTGGATATTTATGAAGTCGAATTTGAGCTTAAAAGTGGCAGACTTAGTGACCTAATTGATTTTGTTAAACCTTGGATTCAACGCTATCAGTTATGGCTGGATGTACGCAGCAAATCTGAACGTGGTTATGCCCTGTTGAATAATAAAACTGATCTTCCGGTCCAGCATCAGACAACCTTAGAGCTCGCAGCTAAAGACGATATTCATCATATCTTGCAAAAAATTATCAGCAACTGTCTGACTCACTTGTTTCCTAATGCGACGGCGATTGCGCTAGAGAATTACAATAGTGACCATGTGCACCAGGCCCGCGTCGCTATCCGGCGTTTACGCAGTGCCTTAAAAATCTTCCAGCCCTATCATCAGGATTTGCCAGAGGAATGGCAGGATCAGTTACGAAATATCTTCCAGCAATTGGGTTCTACCCGGGATCGCGATGCTTTGGCTGAAAGTCTGCTTCCTCAGCTAGAAGCGGCAGGTTCACCAGTATTGCAATTACCTCCAGCCCAACAGGATCAGACAGATATTAGCCAATTATTCAAAGAGTCCACCACGATGGAGCTGATACTGGAGCTATTACGTTTTAGTCAGGATCAGAGTGAAAAACAGCAAAAGTCCTCCCATAAAATCCTGTGTAAAGGACTGAGTAAACTGCACCAGAAAGTCTGTGCAGATGCAGAGAGTTATCAGGAACTGGATATTGAATCGCGCCATCGCACCCGCAAGCGGGTTAAACGCTTGCGTTATAATGTGGAATTTCTGCAAAGTCTGTTTCCTGAAAAGGAAGTTAAAAGATATCTGAAAGCGCTAAAACCCTTACAGGAAACTTTGGGTCATTATAATGACCTGTTTGTCGCAGAAAGCCTGTATAGACCTTATGCCAAAAAACACTCCAAGGCATGGTTTGTCATCGGGTGGCTTACTGCAGAACAGCAGCATCTGTCGAAACAGGCTGCCGAGCAGTTACAGAAATTTTCTCACACCAAACCATTCTGGCAATAGATAAATAGGCAAAATCGCTCTAGCGATATTTGCCGTACACTTTCCAGGTATTGTTATCGGCTAATGGATCGCTATAACTATCGCTGCGCTGCTTACGCGGCTTATCACGGGCATCAACCAGCTCAAAATGTGGTTCAACACTCAGGACGATTCCATTCACATAAAATCGAGTCCGAGTGTATTCACTTTGACCATGCTGGAACACATAAGTACGCAGATCTACAAATTCACGATGTGCCACCAAAGCCGCCGTCTCATCACTGTCTAGCCAGCGTTGCATGGCCTGAATCTGTTCCGGTTCAAATTGTCCACATTTTTCAATCAGGCTGGCAATACCACGAAAGGTCTTGGATTCTTTAGCACGGGTTTTATTAATCCGGATGCGGTCTACATGAAAATAGAATAAAGGCAAATTCAAATGACTTGGCAAATGAATCGCATCCAGGACTTCATCTTCCATAAAAGGCTGAAACAGATCCTGTGCCCTTTCAATCAGACCCAGCCATTGCTTGTAATATTCTTCGACCTGCGACTTGGTGCCATAATAAATTGGCAATCCTTCAACATTAGCCAGATTTGCCGGTGGCCAGATATTCTGGCGCAATAAGGCAATATCACTTTTCAGGCTCTGTACCGCAATTGCATCTTGCATGAGATTCACATTTTTATTGCTTAGGCTATTTTTAGATTAAGGCAAAGGTTTAGTTTCTGCAAGGCTTTGCCTATAATTAGTGATTAAGATTTTATTATCAGGAAAAATTCATGGTTCAAAAGATTGAAGCAACCGATGTAACCGAAGAAGAAGCGTTAAATGCTGCATTCTTTGAACGTGCTGATGAATTTATTAAACAGGCCAACGAATTTAGCCGTATAGAAAAAGGCTCTCAGGAAAACCCGGCAGAAAAACGTGGTCAAGTCAGCGCCGCAATGCTGTTTGGTACTGCCCGCTTTAATACTTGGGTCGCTGCCAACAATTTCAAAGATGGCAACGAGATGCGCGACGCTAAAGATCAGGTCATGTCTTATATCTTGCAGCAATTTCAGATGATGCTGGAAGATAACTACGATGAATACTGTGAGCAGTTTGAGAACTATTTACGTTTCCGTCGTAATGAAGAGTTTCATGCCAACAAGCATCAACACGACCACGATCATTAATGAAAGCCCTACGGGGCTTTTTTTAAATCTTTGATTTTTAATTTGACTTTAATACTGGATTCATCCTATAAAAAATGAATAAAAATTAAACGATGACCAAAAATATCATGCAACAACTGCCCTTTCCGATTATAGATCCGCATATTCATCAATGGGACCCTTATACCACACCGCATGCCGCAGCCTCAGCCGTAAAATTATTTGGCAAACATCCCAAACTGCTGAACAAAATGGTGCGACTGATCAAGCCCAAAGCGGTGATCGATACCATTGGTCTGACCGAACATCTGACCGCGCCTTACCTACCTGAAAATTATAAACGTGACATCGGTCATTATCAGGTGGAACAGATTGTTCATATAGAAGCAAGCTGGCATGAGCATAAAGGTACTGGCGTGGTTAATGAAACCAGGTTTATTGCCGGGCTGCCTTTTGCTGAACAGAATATTCAGCTAGGCGGCATTGTGGCTACAGCTGATCTTCGTCAAAAAAACTTTAAACAGCTGCTGCAATTACATCAGGAAGTTTCGCCTAAATTACGTGGTATTCGTAAAATGGCATCGTTCCATGCCGATAAAGGCATTCATGCCTGGACCGATGAACCGCATTTATACTGCAATAAGAAATTTCTGAAAGGATTTGAGGAATTAGCCAAAGCCAATTTAAGTTTTGATGCCTGGGTTTATTCTACCCAAATTTCTGATGTGGCCCATCTGGCCAAAACATTTCCTGAAACGCCGATTGTGCTGGATCACTTGGGCACACCTGCCGGCATCTTTGGGAAAGTCGGTAAAGCAACAGGACAAACAGCACAGCAGCGAGACTATATTTTTCAGACCTGGAAAGAAGACCTGGCTGAACTGGCAAAATGCCCGAGTGTATATAGCAAAATCTCCGGTCTGTTTATGCCTGTACTCGGTCACCGTTTTCATTTAGATCGAAAACTGGCAAAAAAAGATGAACTGATTCAGCTCGCGACTCCGCTAATCCAACATGCCTTACAATGTTTCTGTAAAGATCGCATCATGTTTGCTTCTAATTTCCCGATGGATCGTGTCAGCACAGATCTGGTCACCATCATTGATGCCTTTAGCGATATTGTGCAGAACTATGACGAACATGCTGTAAAGCCGGTTTTTTATGAGAATGCGAAACGCTTTTATCGCTTATAGAAGTCTTATTGGGTAAAACTGAATCAACAAGTAGATTAAAATTTTTCATGGTCATAGATACGCGGAAACGTCATCCGCAATTGTTTGAGGCAGGACTACATCGTAAGAAGATGGCTTCTATAATAAATTTATTTCGTGAAGGTGGTGGACGAGTTTTGCAAATGACAAATGGTTTTGGCTACTTTTGCCGAAACAAAAGTAGCCATATAGACATCTAAACACTGATTCAAAATGAAAAGATACCGTCATTGGCTTATAAAAATTATGGAGTTTATTTCACCGCTTTCCCATACTGATCCGCCATGACTTCAACCAGTTGATCCGGTTTAACATATTTTTTGATAACGGCATCGACATCTGCCTTGGTCAGCTTGGCAATGGCCTGATCGCGTTTTTCCCGATAGATCAGATTGCGATCTTTTTCCAGTTGTGGAATCAGCATGCTGTGAATACGGCGATCATCTTCCAGTGCAGTGACGCGCTGTTTCAAAATCGTGGCTTTCGCTGCTTCAACTTCCTGCTCGGTTACTCCTTTGGCCAAAAGTTCATTCAATACCTTATGCACAGCTTGGGACACCTGTGCTGATCGGCCAGGCGTATAATTCGCCTGAATGCCTAATGCACCTGAGTCAATCCATTCATCATACTGAGCATTGGCACTGAAACCATAAACCAGCGCATTTTTCTCACGCAGTTCCTGTGCTAAACGTGAAGACAACTGTGAATCACCTAGAATGTGTCGGAATACCAGCATGGCAGGCAAATCTACATGTTCTGCACCGACAGGAAATGTCATGACAGCCTGATAATGACCGAACTCACGCTGTTCAGACAACGCATGGATTTTCTGTGCCGGATAAACTGTATATTGACCACTTAAGCGCTCATAAGGCTGCTTAGCTTTCCAGCTCGCAAAGTTATTTTTGAGGACTTTACTTACGGACTTCGGATTAAATTCCCCGGTCACTGCGATCTGGGCATAATGCGTATTAAAGAACTGCTGATATAAAGCTACGACCTGTTCACGAGTAGCAGCTTGAATCTGTTTTTTCGCCAGTTCAGGTTCAAAATGATAGCGAAGGTCACCCGGCTGATAAATCTCGGTCGCGCGAGACATGGTCAGGCCTGCCACCATATTGGGCTCAGTATAAGGACGGTCTAACGCAGATAGGCTTTGTCCTTTAATCAGGTCAAACTGACTCTGCTCAAAGGCCGGTTTATTGAGTACATCCAGCACATACTGGAAAAATTCTTCAAACTTCTCTTTTTTGGCACTGATCTGAATGCTCATACCATTTTCAGAGGAACTGGCCGTGGCTGAACCACCGGACTCAATAATTTTATCGGCAATCTGTTGCAAGCTTTGGGTTTCAGAAGAACGCAGCAGTAAGTAAGCTGTCAGATCCAGAATCTCGCCTTTATTGAACAAACTTTGTGCCGTACCAAAATTAAGTGCAATAGTGGCATAAACTTTGTCATCCTGAGTCTGGGTCGGGAATAAAGCGTATTTAATGCCATTCTTCAGTTTGCCACGCTGAATCTGTTTGTCCTTGGCCTGCAAATATTGCTTGGACTGCGCCACATACTGCTTTACTTCTGCCTGATAGACACTGACATCTTTCAGCGGTTCTGCTGCTTCAGCCTGCTGGTCCAGAGTTTGAGCTGGCACTTCAGTCTGGGTCAGCTCCTGTGCTTTTTTCTGATCTTCTGGTGTCGGCAAGATATTGCCAGAAATACGATATTCTGGCTTAAAGAATGCCTTATACACCTGATTGATCTGATTGACATCCAGCTTTTCTATGGCTTGCAGATCTTTAAAATACTGGCTCCAGTCACCTGAATAAGCCACTACATATTCACTTAAACGCGAACCTAAAGCGGTTGCGCTATTTTTAATATTGTCCGCCTGGTTTCGGGTTAGACTTTTAGCCCTGTTTAATTCGGTTTCGTTAAATGGCTGGCTCTGCTCTACACCCTGAATCAGGCCCTGCTCAACATGCTTGACTTGATGATTTGGCGCATAGATGGCACCCATAAACACCAGATTAAAATCTTTATCCAGCCAGGTCATAGACTGCACTGTAGTGGTCTTACCCGTCTCGACCAGACTTTGATACAGGTGTCCGCTAGGTTGCAAGGTATATAAGATTGGAGACATGGCCAGCGTGGTTTTAATACTTTCTTCTGACTGGTTCAGATAAATATTAAATTTGGCCAGATCACTACCCTTTTGCACGGTAAATTCACGCTGTTTGATCTGTTCAGGTTTTAGCGCAGGCACTTTTACCGCTTCAGGCACTTTGCGGGACTGGATCGGGCTGAAATGGGTATCAATCTGCTTCAGCACTTCTGCCTTATTAAATTTGCCTGAAATAATCATGAGGGCATTATTAGGTGCATACCAATGACGATAAAACTGGTTCAGCTCCTGCATCTTGATCGATTGCAGTTCGTTCAAATCGCCAATCGGTAATCGTCCCAGATATTGATTGCCATAAGCTGATTTAAATACCTGATCCATCAGCACGGAAAATGGCTGATCCAGACGGATTTCACGCTCACGCTTCACGATATCAATTTCAGTTGGCACATACTTTTCTTGCAGGACAAGCTTATCCATACGTTCAGCTTCAAGGAAAATTACTTCATTGACCGCAGTCTGCTCAGGACGAATCACATTGGTATATTTGGTTGAGTAATAGTCAGTACTGGCATTGGTCATTAAGGTATATTGATCCAGACGGCGCTGAAACTCATCTCCCTTTACATTTTCAGTGCCTTTAAATGCCAAATGTTCAAGCAGATGTGCCAGACCACCTTTGCCTTGCGGATCATTCAGTGAACCGGTCAGATAAACCGTATTCATAAACACTTTATTTTCTTTATCATTGGGCGCAAGAATAATTCTTAAGCCATTTTCCAGTCGATATTCTTCGATATTCTGTTCTGTTTTGACCAATACCGGCTGTGCAAAACTGGCCGCTGTCCAGCCAGATAATAAAATCGCCAAGCTTAAACGTTTAAAGCATATTTGCATTGTTCATCCAAATTTTTAAGTGTGAATTTTTATTTACAGTCACTCTGATCTTAGAGAAAAGTCTTTATTATGAATAGTCTATTTTATAAGAGGCCAAATAAAATACCGCGCAATTTCACGGTATTTTATTGAATATATTAATTAAATATAAAGTTCGGCCAGCATAAACAGTTTGGCATAACCAGAAATTTCAATGCGGTCTTGTTCTTTTAATGCGCAATATAATACACCACCACGCTGAGAGGCCTGATAAGCCACCAGTTCAGTTTTATTTAATTTCTCCGCCCAGATCGGTGCAATCCCGGTATGAATTGAACCGGTGACCGGATCTTCATTAATCCCGTTACTTGGTGCAAAATAACGTGATATACAATCATATTGAGTATCGCCAGCGGTAATCGCGACATCCAGTAATGGACCCACCGCTGTAATCGCGGTTCTTTTTCCATTCAGCTGCTTCAGCAATTCAATATTGGGTTGCTCATCCAGCACATCCTGCACTGATTCATATTCAATAATATAACCTTGTGTATTCAGATAAACATTTTTAAAAGGCTTCGTCAGCGCCTGTCTTAAGGCTTCCGGATATTCTGTAATGAGTTCAGGCTGACGGATTGGGAAATTCATCCGGATTTTGCCATCTTCATCCTGGCGTACTGTAAAAATACCTAAATCTTTGACATGAAAATAAATGGTTTTTGCAGAGCTAAAATCCTTGAACAGTACAAAGCTACTGGCCAATGTGGCATGTCCGCAAAAATCCACTTCCTTGGTCGGTGTAAACCAGCGAATTTCATAATTTTCTGCATCCAGCACTTTGACAAAAGCGGTCTCAGACAGATTATTTTCCAGGGCAATATTCTGCATCAGGTGATCATCCAGCCAAGCATCCTGCACGATGACTGCAGCAGGATTTCCCTTAAATAGAGCCGTCGTAAAAGCATCCACCTGGTACATTTTCATTTTCTTTACTCCTGTATGTAGGTGTTTAGTTTAAAAGCTTTTTTCCAGAAGGGGAATTTTATATGCTGTGGATCAGATGATTTATTTTTCTCCCTTTTCACTCATTAAGGTTCTTTATGAACAATTCACATATTCAAACTGTACCTTTAGAAAAAGCCTATCGCCTGATTACGCACGGCCCAACAGTACTGGTGTCTGCCAATGATGGGCAAGACACTGATGTCATGACCGCTGCCTGGGCATGTGCACTCGAATTCAGTCCAGCAAAAGTCACCGTAGTGCTGGATAAAAGCACCAAGACCCGAAAAATAATTGAAAATTCTGGCAACTTTGCACTGCAGATTCCCACCCTCAAACAGCTGGAAATGGTCTATAGCCTGGGAACATTGAGTCTGTACAATGACCCAGACAAACTGGAGCAGTCCGGTGTGCAGTTATTCAAATTCGCAGATCAAGAGATCCCAGTTGTAGAAGGTTGTGCCGCCTGGATTTTATGTGAGCTGATTTCCGAGCCACATAACCAGCAGACCCATGACCTGTTTATTGGTAAGGTCATTGCGGCTTATGCCGATGATCGGGTGTTCCGTAATGGGCACTGGTACTATCATGAAGTCAGCGAAGAATGGAAAAGTATTCATCATGTCGCCGGTGGCCACTTCTATACCATTGGCGAAGCCGTCACAGTCAAAGATGCAGAATAAATGACTGATCTTTTTAAACAAATCATATAAAAAATTCTTGTAAACAGGCAGCTTTGACCACAGTCAGATTGCCTGAATTTATGCTACTTTATCCATAATATCTGTTTGGTCTGATGTCTTATGATGCCGTTTAAAATCCACTGTATTGATGTCAAAAACTCATTACAAAATTATATCTGGTTACTTGAACATACACCGACGCATCAGGTCGCGGTCATTGACCCCACTGAAGCTGAGCTAGTTAAGGATTACTGCGCCGAACACGGGCTTGAGCTGAGTCAGATCTGGCTCACCCACTGGCATAAAGATCATATCGCTGGTGTTCCAGATTTAATTCAAAAGCAATCATTACCGGTATATGGCCCAAAAGCTGAGCTGGAAAAAATTCCGTTTATTAACCATCCACTTGAACATAACGACCAGTTCAGTTTTCATGGTGTTGAGGTACAGATTATCGCCGTACCGGGGCATACCCTAGGCCATATCGTGTATTTCCTGGATGCTATTGATGTGCTGTTCTGTGGCGATACCCTGTTTGCCATGGGCTGTGGACGGATATTTGAAGGTACTTATCAGCAGATGTACCACTCTCTGGCTCGCCTGGCTGCCCTACCGCCACGTACCCAGGTTTATTGCACGCATGAATACACCTTGTCGAATGCACAGTTTGCCAAACATGTAGAACCGGATAATCCAGCAATTCTGGAACGTTTCGAACAGGTTGAGCGTATGCGCATGCTTGGGCAATGCACCTTACCCAGTACTATTGCAGCAGAACTGGAAACCAATCCTTTTTTACGCGCAGACAGTGTCGAAGAGTTTCAACGTTTACGCGTGATGAAAGACTCGTTTTAAACTATAGCTGCTTAGAGCTTAGAGCAGCTGATGCTTCTGAGCATAGTCATCCAGTTCTTGCTGGGTGACCACTCGTACCGCATTCATTTCATCAATCCTGACCAGCAATAATCCACCCAAAGCAGGTTGATAACGACGCGCACTACCGAATGGCGTATACGCCACCTTGGACTGTACCGAAAAATCCAGCCAGTCTTCATGACCCAGCATCACAGCAACCGGCTCCTGCCTTTGTTGCTGCATAAGTTCAATTTGCTGTTTGACGTACTGTTCAATATTTAATTCAGTCATCATCAATCTTATTTAAATTATATCCATGACAGTATAAAGGGCTGAGCCTAACACCATGATCTGAATACTCGGAAACTTTACTAGATTGTATATTTTTTCAGCCTTATTCAAACTCTAAAACTTCAAACCACGCTAATTCCTAATTTAAAATGAATAATATATAAACAATTATTGATTTAAATATTTGAATATTAATAACTATTCAAAAAATTATTTAGGCTTAAAATTAAAATATTTAGTTACAACATCTTGAAAATAATAAAAAACATAGACTTAGATGAAAAACCTTATATTTCGTCTATATTATCTTGTTCATTAAATCCACAAATTCAATTAAATTAATTTAAATAAGGGTATTTGCCCTTTAAAACGAAAATTCTCACCCTTATCTATGATTTAACTGATGAAGGAGTTATCTCGTGAAAAAAGTGGTTAAAGCAAAAAACGTTCTCGCATTTAGACTTTGGTTAGAAAAATTGGGGTATTCGGTTCGCACCCTGGCAGATAATCGTGGTTTTAGTTTCAGTTTTAAAAAAGAATATGGTCTGGTGACCTGCGATCTTTCAGGTAATGCATTGGCCATGCAGCTGGGTGAGGAGTTTGAAGATCATCTGAAAGCTTAAATTTAATTAATCAATGCACTCATGATTTACCCTTTTATTTGAGTAAAATTCTATTATTCCTATAATCAGCCCATTTCGATGGGCTTTTTTTCGTTTATAAAATTTCAGGCAAAAAAAAACAAGGCATCAACCTTGTCTCTTTTGATGGTGGGGACGGAGAGACTCGAACTCTCACACCTCGCGGCGCTGGAACCTAAATCCAGTGCGTCTACCAATTTCGCCACGTCCCCATCAGGGTACCAACTTTGTGTTGGACTTTTTTTCAAACTTTGGCAGAGGATCAAGGATTCGAACCTTGACGAACGGTTTTGGAGACCGTCATGCTACCATTACACCAATCCTCTACTCGGCCATTTTACTCAATCTCTTAAGTAAATTGGTGGGGACGGAGAGACTCGAACTCTCACACCTTGCGGCGCTGGAACCTAAATCCAGTGCGTCTACCAATTTCGCCACGTCCCCGATGGCTGTGTATACTATAGGGATCAATTTCACCTGACAAGCTCTTTTTGAGAAAAAACCACTCGTTTGATTAAATAAAAAACAATATCCAATTTATTGTATTTTTCTCATGCAATTTCAGTAAGTAAGGCCTGTTTTACGGCTTTGAAATCAGACAATCTATCCTGTGAGTGCTTTCGAAGCATATTTTGTAGCAGGCTTTGCAAAGCTTGATATTGTGCAGGGAGCTCAGGTTTAAAATGCTGACAATGCAATAATGCCCAATCTTGATAATCTGTCGCTTCTAAACGTTGCCCTGTAAGCCACTCATAAAAAATGATACCCAGCGCATAAACTTCGCTCTGTAGCGACTTGGCTTGCCCTTGGAACAATTCGGGCGCCATATAACGAGGCGTTGCGTTCATTGCTTGGCTGGTAGTGTTGAGGGGCTGCACCTGCTCAAAATCAATCAAACAAACCCGATTCTGATAAATGACAAAATGCTCTCGTTTGAGATCAGCATGCAGATACCCGAGTTCTTGTAAGCTTATCAACGTTTCTAATGCCCGTAGTATATGCTGACGGACTTCTTGAATTGAAAACAGCTTAGGGCATACCTCAAAATGTGCTGGTGCATCAGGCAGGATCAAAGCCAGTTTGAAAGATTCATCTCCAATCTGAAACGGCTTTCGAATAGTTTGATGCGGAAGCATGAAAGTCCGCCCTTCTTGCTCACCATAAGCTTCATAAAAATCCAATTCATGACTTAAGCCAGTCTGGGCATAGTGAGAAATAGCCGTTGAATCCAGATTCTGGGTTTTTAACCACAATGCTGACCCGGTCTCAGGATTAAATTCTAGATAATAAAGACGGCGACCAAAACCCAGACTTCGGGCTTTGGTCTTAAGCTGAAAATCAAGCTGATGCAGTTTGGCGGGGTTAAGTAACAATATATTCCTGCTTGGCATCTGGAGCATGCTGGTAATTTAGCAGTTCCAGACAATGCTGAATAGTTTTACCTACCCGCTCCTGAGTTTCGATCAGAGAGATTTTTGGCCAGGTCGCCCGCTCACCTTCACGCTGCAACACCTTGAATAAATGCGGACGAGGATTTTGCAGCATATAGCTATAATGACGCAGGCTATATTTACCCACAATATTCACATCGCCATAGTAACGCTGATCCACCACGCCATAACCATGATCCAGCAAACGGCGGACTGGCGGCAAACTTCCCGCATGCTCACGGGCAAAATCCATAATCCCTTTGGTAAATACCACACTCTGACGGCGTACAATGCGTTTCGGCCAGCTTAATGTCCCTTTACGGAAGCGTGAAATATCATCCTGCATAAAAGGCACAATGTGTGGATTGGCCTGACTGGCAATGGTGTAATTGATATTGTACAGCCGCGCCATTTTCTCCTGCGGGAAATCGCTACGAACACTGCCATCTACCCAGCATGTTGCGCCCATATAAGGCGTATATTGCCCATCGTGGCGTTTACTGGTGAGACGTACCGGCGGGAACAAAATTGGCACAGCACAAGATGCCAGCACCGCACTCCAGACCAGTACATCTGGAGAGGTATAGGCATTCATGATCCGGGCATCCTGCGCTGCATCATAAGGTGCGACCGCAATATTAATATGTAGACCCGAAGTTTTTAATGCTTCTTCAAAGGTCATATCTCCCAAGTTTTCGATCAGGAATTTTTTCAGGTATTTAACATCCGCCAGACCACCATTACCCTTCAGTAATTCACTCATGGTACGGAAATGGAATGCTTCATGGAAAAAGTTATGACCTTTTAAAATATCCACATATTGTGCGGGTTTGGAGACGCCCAACATAGCGGTCATAATTGCACCAGCACTAGAACCCGACATCACTCGAGGTAACAGATCCTGTTCCATTAGCGCCTTACATACACCGGTATGAAATAAGCCGAGTGTTGCACCGCCCGAGAACATTAAAGCTGGCTGACCATAAGCACGTTGGCAGTGCTCAAAATATTCAATTTTCTCTTCAAGAGTCAGACAGGTACATTGTGCAGAAGCAATATAAGCCAAGCCCAGACTGACTTCTTCTACATAATCTTCAATAATTTTTTTAGTGCCGACATAAGTGACGGTAAACAATAAAGGATGGGAGATATTGGCAATATCGTAACTCAGCCCTTCACGCAGGATATACATCAGGTCGCGAGTGCGTTTCTGCTGACGGTAACGTCTTAATTTCCCCAGTCGATGCGCAATCACTTCGGCATCAAAATAAGGTGAACTATTATCCAATTTCCATTCTTGTGCCCCAGATTCTTCGTCGATCTTTAAGGCAATATATTTCCATTCTTCGTAAGTTTCAGCCTGCTGCAATTGCTGCTTCAGCTTTTTAATACGATAGGCCTGATGTGGATTGATATCCTGAGTAAAATCTTTAAACAGCATCTGCCCTCTTCCCTATCTATATTGTAATTTTCAGACATTCTGCAGCCATGAACAAAAAACAGGCATCCATTTTCTTTGTACTACAATAACGAAAATTCACCACTTTAGGCAAATTATCACACTTTCCAGACTTTGACTGTGAATTTTACAGTGATAGTATTCTAGCCATAATTGTAAATGTACTGCTCAAATCATGGCGAAAATTGATTTACCTGACAATATCTTAAATGCTCTTTCTACTGTTCTTCTCCAGCTCCAGCAAAGCCTGCCTGAATTAAAACAAAGTCCTGATTTTTCTGCTTATGCCTATAAATGGCAGGCTGGAGAACTCAAACCCATTCACCAGCTTAAACAGATTGAACTGGCAGATTTAAAAGGCATTGAGCGACAAAAAGAAAAAGTCATTCAGAATACTTTGCAGTTTCTAAAAGGATTACCTGCCAATGATGTCTTACTCACTGGCTCTCGCGGTACAGGCAAATCTTCGATCGTGCGTGCCTTGTTGACTGAATATGCAGATCAGGGTCTACGTTTGATTGAAATTGAACGTGATGATTTGTCAGATCTTCCACAAATTCAGCAACTGATCGCCGGTCGTCCGGAAAAGTTTATTGTCTATTGTGATGACTTGGCCTTCAATGCGGAAGATGAAAACTATCGCAGTCTAAAAAGTGTTTTAGATGGCTCATTACAGTCCGGTTCCAGTAATTTTGTGATCTATGCGACTAGTAACCGTCGTCATCTATTACCGGAATTCATGCATGAAAATACCCCGGTGACCAAAGTAGATGTACCGCAATATACAGAGTTACATCCACAGGAAGCCATTGAAGAGAAAATTTCCTTGTCGGATCGTTTTGGTTTATGGCTGTCGTTCTACCCAATGGATCAAAACCTGTATCTGGAAATCGTTGAGCATTATTTGAAAAAGGCAGATATGCAAATGACAGTTGAAGCCCGTGCTGAAGCATTGCGCTGGTGTCAGGCGCGTGGCCAACGCTCAGGCCGTGCAGCCTATCAGTTCTCTAAACACTGGATTGGTTCGCAGCAGTTAAATTCTCTGTAAATTTTTCCCCAAATAAAAAAAGCTCCTTAATGGAGCTTTTTTTATAAGGTTAGTTCTTATTTTTTATTGCCAATAATCGTAGACCACAACAGATCATCCAGCTCACTGCCATTGAAATAGACAGTCGCTTTTAAGGATTCAGGCTGATTCTGTTTGACCTCAATCACCTGATCATAACTGTCAGTAATTTTAAGCACGCCCTCTTTCGGCAGATGCTTATAATTATTTAACACCGTTTCGTCCATCTTGAATGATGTAGTCGTATTAAAATCAAAACTATAACGGTAATCCGCCAGATTTGGCTGACCAATAATGCTGCCGCTGCTGGTTAAGGTACGAATACCATTACTGCCACTACCATAGTCATCTACAAGGCTATAGTTATAATTACGTACCAGTAAGTATTCCTTGCTCAGCTCATCATACTCGGCGTCAGATTTACCCACATTCTTGTCTTCCGCTACACGCTGAAATTCCAGACAGTCAATTTTATAGCTTTCCAATGCACCCAAATTGTTTTTGCTTTTGGTATGAACAATCGTACCTGAAATCAGATAATCATCTTTTAGATTAAAATCAACATTGGAACCATAACGTACATTGCTAAAGGTCAAGGTCGTAGTATCACCGTTGACCGTCTGGGTAATGGTTGAATCTTTGCGATAGGTTTTATCCAGAACAATACAGTTATTTTTATCGGTTTTTAATTTAAAAGTTTTCACTGCACCATTGGTATTCACTTCAGAACAGATCAGATTCGGATATTTGATGCTGTTCACACCCAAATTATAAATCTTGATAATACGGCTCGTGCGTCCATAAGGATAATCCGCAAAAACCTCACCAATCATATGACCTAACGCAACGTTATAGTCCGTATCATTACTGGCGCTATTGTTAATTTTGTCGCGGATTTTCTCAATGATATCGCGATCCTCAAAAGGAATAAATTCTTCTGAAAGTTCAGGAGAAATACTCTCCTCTGGAACATTTGGCGGTGTGGTCACTGTAGAATTGTCTGAGCTACCTCCACTGCCACCACATGCGGTAAGCAAGCCTGAAACCAATACCAGCCCAAAGAATGACATCTGCTTTTTCATAAAATTTTATTCCCTAGAATTTCTTTGCATTTTTATTCAATGAGAATGAAATATGGGCGTATTAAAACTGCACAATACAAACCCACTACCTGTCGATGATATTTTTTCTGGACAGTATTTCTTACACTCTGATCGTGCTTTATCTTTTAATAAACTAAGGATTAACTCTGTAATTTTAATTTATATTTAAAACAACAATTATCATAAGAAATGAAGTGCTTATTTGAATCTTGTTCCTTACCAGAGTCACTTTTCAACACACTTAAAGCGCATTTAATTAGATCGATTAACTTTGCAACAAAGCTTATAAAATTTGTAATGGTTAAGTTAAAGATGGATTGAATTTTCTTTTTATGGAGAATCATGTTCAACTTTCATACATGGCGATGAAAGAGAATATTGAAAGATAGGATGACTTTAGAGCATAGAAAATAATCATTTTCATGATATGAGATGCTTAATCACTTATAGAAGATTTAAAGCGTGAATTATTTTAGATTGCTCGATTCACTGGATTTTTTCCGACGCTTATACTCAAACATGTTCTGATCCGCTTGTGCGAGCGCTGCAAATAAACCATGACCAGGATGACGCATCGCCATACCAATCGCTGCGCCAATGTTTGCTGCTGCAAAGGCATTAATTAAACGATCCACTAAACTTTCAGTACTCGTTTCATCATTTTCCACGCTAAGAATCACAAACTCATCGCCACCTAAACGGGCAACAATATCGTTGATCCGTACATTATCTCGTAATACTTGAGCCGCGTTTTGAATCAGCTTATCACCTTCATCATGACCCAAACTATCATTCACCTTTTTTAGGTCATTCAGGTCAATAAATAATACAGCGGCGGGATGACCATATTGCTTGCAACGCTCTTCTTCAGCTCGCAGCAGTTTTTCCCAGGCCCGGCGATTATAGAGCCCGGTCAATTCATCTTTACTGGCTTCTTCCTGCAATAATTCATGCTGTCTTATCTGCTCACTCTGACGCAATTCTGCCTGCAAGATCGAACTGAGCAATTGTCCCAATAACTCGATCAGTTGCATATCTTGCAAAATAGCTTCCGATTTGGTTTCTGGATCAATCGCACAGAGTGTTCCAAACAAACTGCCATCTTCTTTAAGGAGTGGCTGACCAATATAAGATTTTATACAGACCTGCTGATTAATCGGCGCTGTGGCGTATAAAGGAATTTCTTCAGAGCGGGGGGCAATTCTCGGGGCCTTACCTGCGACCATATGAGAACAAAAAGAATCAGCCCACTGAAACACTTGACCGGGTCGTATATCATAACCATGATCTTCACTTTGCAGCACAATCCAGTCTTGGCCTTCTACCCGGGTGATCATCCATAAATTAAAGCCAAAATGCTGATGCAAAAACTTTAACACCGCCTCTCCAGCATCCTGAAAACTTTTGAAATTTATAATTTCCATCCGAGATTGCCTCTGCTGCGAACCTGTAAAAATATGCATGATATAAACTTAAGCTATTAAACTATTTTTCCGGTTTCAATAGAATATACGAGCTCTAAATCCAGCCATAAAACTATATATTTACAACATACCGTTGCTATAAGTTTTCATTTAAAAATTCACAATAAAAAAAGAGGCCTAAGTCTCTTTTCTTCAAGCCAGAAATCTATGCCTCTGTCGGATTCGTCAATTCTGTCATTGGCCAACGTGGGGTTGTGGTCACAGCCAAACCATCTTGCTGTCCGGCTTTCAAACGTTGATAACCCGCGAAGGCAATCATCGCACCATTATCGGTACACAATGCAGGTTCTGCATAGTACACGGTGGCTTTGATTTTCGCCAAATCAGCTTCCAGACGTTCACGTAAACGCTTGTTGGCACTTACACCACCTGCAATGACCAGACGTTTTAAGCCAGTCTGTTTCAATGCCTTCACTGATTTTTTCACTAAAGTATCGACAATAGCTTCTTGGAAGCTCGCAGCGATATCAGCATCATGTCTTTCTTCACCGAGTTTCTTCATTTGAACAGAAACTGCAGTTTTTAAACCACTAAATGAAAACTCTAGGCCTTGATACAGCATTGGACGTGGGAAAGCAAATGCATTCGGATTGCCCTGCTCAGCCAGTCTGGAAATATTCGGGCCACCTGGATATGGCAAACCCATCATCTTCGCAACTTTGTCAAATGCTTCACCCGCCGCATCATCAATCGATTCACCGAGTAATTCATACTGCCCAATACCATAAGCAGCCATGAGCTGTGAATGCCCACCAGACACCAGTAATGCCACAAATGGAAATTTCGGTGGCGTTTTAGAAAGTAATGGTGCCAGCATATGACCTTCCATATGATGCACACCAATCGCCGGTTTATTTAAGGCAAAGGCCAAAGTCCGACCAAACAGTGCGCCCGTCATTAATGCGCCCATCAGGCCCGGACCACGGGTATAAGCCACCGCATCAATTTCTGATTTTTTGATGCCACTTTGTTCAAGCAGTTCATTCAGTAAAGGAATGAGTTTACGCACATGGTCACGCGAAGCCAGTTCTGGTACGACGCCGCCATATTCAGCATGCAGTTTAATCTGGCTGTACAGCACCTGTCCGCGCAAACCTAACTCGCTGTCATACAGCGCAAGTCCTGTTTCATCACACGACGTTTCCAAGCCTAAAACGATCATTAAACTGCCTATAACCTGTATCAAATATATTGCAGCAACTATTATAGACTTGTGATATGAGATGTAAATGAGTAAAATACTGACCTTCACTTGTGATCGAGGGCAATTCGGCCCTGATCTTATCCATAACTTAATGAGGATTCTTCATGCCACAAGTTAAATTGAAAGAAGGCGAACCAGTAGACGTAGCTATCCGTCGTTTCAAACGTTCATGCGAAAAAGCGGGTGTTCTTGCTGACGTTCGTAAACGTGAATTCTACGAAAAACCAACTCAAGAACGTAAACGTAAAAAAGCTGCTGCTGTTAAACGCTACCAAAAGAAATTGGCACGTGAATCAGTACGTACTACTCGCCTTTACTAAGATTAATTTGTGATTGACTGCTTGGAATAAATAATGACTACTTTAAAAAACCAGATTACTGACATATTGAAAGCCACCATGCGTGCCAAAGATATGTCAAAGTTGACGGTCATTCGTAGTCTGCAAGCAGCAATTAAGCAAATCGAAGTCGATGAGCGTAAAGAACTTGACGACGCTCAAGTTCTTGCGGTCATTGAAAAGCAAATTAAACAACGTAAAGAATCGATCAAAGCCTTTGAAGGCGCTGGTCGAGATGATTTAGCTAGTAAGGAACAAGCCGAAGTTGAGGTTCTCTCTCAATTTCTACCAGAAGCTATGACTGAGGAAGAACTTGATTCCCTGATTGCGCAAACAATTGAAGCGCAACAAGCTACTAGCATGAAAGATATGGGTAAGGTGATGAATTCTCTGCGTCCGCTCATAGCCGGGCGCGCCGATCCTGCACAAGTTTCAGCAAAAATTAAAGCAAAACTTGCTTAATTTCACCATTCTATTTCAAATCTAAATCTGCGTTGAACTGCCTCCATTCCGGACAGTTCTCAGCATTTTCTTATTTATTCTTACTGTAAATTACAGTCTACATTATAACGTTTCAGCAACTGCATCTCTTTTGAAGATTTTACCTGCAGTATGACATCCTGCTTGCCTACATTTTGATACTGACGATCCAGATAAGCTCGGTTCTGGTCTGCCGCTTTATATAAGCGATCCACATAACGCTGCACAATCGCACAAAACTGCTGATTCTGTGATGCGCTAAAACCCTGCTGCTGTGGATTTAAACCTTTTAAAAACTGGCGTGATTCTTTTTGATAATCAGCGTTAATCTGCTCAACGCACTGCACGTATTCTGCCGCACTAGCCGCCAATATATTTCCGCCACACCCCAATATCCATAAACCCAATAATATTTTTTTCATAAAATAATTAAAATAGACAACTTAGCTTTGTCCGGATTGTAGCGTGATTTAGTAAACTTCGGCTATATCTACTGAAGCTAAAAATCATTAGAAAAATAGACTTAAATTTTAAACTGTCGCGTTTGCTGCATCTGTTTTAAACGTTGACCAATGGTTGCTGACAGAGATTGATTATTTTTGCTGATGCGTTGAGCATGTATTAAGGATTTAATCGCAGTTTCTTCATAGCCTGACCAGTACTCTACTTCGGCACGATAACGCAAGACGTTGGCGGCTTTTATTGATGAATCAGGTGCTGCATTCGCTGCCAGTTGCATTAATCTCCAGCCACTAACATCACGGGTATTGCTATTTAAAAAGCGCTGTACAATGGATCTGGCTTGATCAGGTTGTTTGGCACGAATCAGGGTTTCGGCATATTTATAATTTAAAGCACGGTTTTCCGGCATGATTCGTGCGGCTGAACTAATGCTTTTTAGCGCATTATCCAGCTGATTTTGCCCCAGATAAATATCAGTCTGAAATAACACCTGCAAAGGATGCATTTTATTGTGCTTTTTGGCTTGATCCAGTGCGGTTTGTGCCGCCTGAAAATCTCCCTGTTGAAGCTGATAAGCCGTTAAAGCGAGCTGACCAGGAAAATCATTACGTTGCACCATTAAGTTGAGCTGTTGTTCAGTAGTCTGACGTGACAGTACCCGTGTATACCATTTAATGATTTCAAAATCCTGATCATTTAAATTACGCTTAACCGCAGGCAGCTGATTGGCGCGCAAACGTGCTTCACTCATACGCTCAGTAGTTAGAGGATGCGTCAGCCAGAAATCAGGCATAAAGCTTAAACGGCTAGTGGAACGATGCATCACTTCAAAGAAATCCGCCATACTGTGCGGACTGTATCCGGCAGCATACATATATTGCATGCCGATCCGGTCCGCCTCACGTTCCTGATTACGGCTATAAGTTAATTGCTGATCCAGTAGAGCTGCCTGAGAACCCATCATCACTGCTGCACCTGCATCACCATCTGCCTGTGAAGCCACTAATGCACCCACCAGAATCCCTGCCAGGGCCAACAGTCCTTGTCCTTTAAAGGTTTCTTGCGAACGACTGTAATGACGTTGTGTGACATGTGCAATTTCATGTGCCATCACCCCTGCCACTTCATCCGTATTTCGAGCAGAATTAATCAAACCCGCATTCAGGGCAAATAACCCACCAGGTACCGCAAAGGCATTAATTTGCGGATCATTGATTACCATTAAACCGATCGGTTGCTGTAATTTGGTCTGACTGAGAATTTGGGAAAATATGGAAAGTAACTGATCTTCAAGCCATGGATTCTGAATCACAGGCATTTGTTTCTGGACTTGACGATAGACCTTTTCACCAATCATTTGTTCTTTTTGCTGGTCGATCAATCCGACGCCCGCACCAATATCCGGTACAGAAAATTGTGCAGCAGGCTGATTAAAATAATCATTATCACTATGTCCTGCTGCTGCACACAGACTTAACCCGCACGCCAATACCAAACGTTTCAATGAAAAATCTCTAAAATTCAGTTTCAACCTGTCTCGAATATAGCATCGAAAAATGAGCATAGATGCAGGAAAATGTTATTTAATATTACTTAGATGAACCAATCACTTGCGGATTCACCACATAGCGTGGCACCCGCCCTTCAAGTGCATCGACCAGATTCTGATAAGCCAGCTCAGCCATTTTTCGACGTGTTGCCACTGTGGCCGAACCGACATGAGGCAAGGTAATAACATTATCCAGCTCAAATAATTCTGATTCTTTTAAAGGTTCTTTCTCATAAACGTCCAGCCCCGCAGCAAAGATTTGGTTGGCTTTTAAGGCTTCGATCAAAGCCTGCTCATCAATCACAGACCCACGGGAGATATTCACCAGCACCGCATGTGGCTGCATTTGTGCCAGTTGTTCTGCTCCAATCAGAGCTCTTGATTCAGAATTTAAATCCACGGTAACCACCACGAAATCTGAGCGCTGCAAAAGTTCATTCAGAGAGCAATACTGTGCATTGAGGCCTTGAGCCAATTCCGGTTTTTCATTGCGATTATGGTACAGAATATTCATATTGAAACCGTAAAATCCACGGCGTGCAACTGCTGCCCCAATATGCCCTAGGCCGATTATCCCCAGCGTTTTTCCGAAAATATCCACACCAAACTGTGCTTCACGTGTTGTACGGTGCCATTGTCCCTGCTTGGTCCAGTGATCCAGATAAGCCACTTTGCGTGCAGCTGCCATTAATAGCGCAAATCCCAGATCTGCCGTGGTTTCAGTCAGGACATGGGGGGGTATTGGTCAGATAGATATTTTTTTCATTCAGATAATCAACTTCATAGTTGTCATACCCGACACTGACACTAGAAATGATTTTAAGTCGGGTTACTGGTGCCAGATTATTGCGATTGAGCAGTCGGCCTGCCCCAATCATGCCATCGGCATCGCGCACATGTTTCAGCAACTGCTCATGCACATTGCCCAGTTTCGGCTGTAAGGTCACTACATTAAAATTTTGTTCGAGTCTTTTTTGGACATCCTGATCGATCTGGCTGAATACAATCACTTTTTGTTTCATATGTCCCTATTCCACATCAATATTAATCTGAGTTCGCTGGCCTGTTTTGCATAAACTGCCATAAGCGTTTTTTATGTATTGGCTGATCCAGCATTTCCTGTAAAGATGCCAGTTGAATCATTTTATTATGTGTCACATGCCGAATAGAGCCAAGGGAAATGATATTTTTTTCCAGGCTCATCATGTCCAGAAAACCTTGAATATAAGATTCAACACCTCGACCATCTTGCAGATTCACCCAAGGAAATGGCCAGTTCAGTTCATAAAATTCACTTTGCAGGGCACGCTGGATGTTGGTCCATAAAAGCTGGGTTTGCCCGGTCATTTCTGTGGCATCGATGACAATCGTGCAATGTTCCAAGCTTAAAGCTTGTAAGTTGAATGGCGGAATATGCAGAATTTCCCGCTGTTCCTGAATTGTTGCAACAACTACTGGCGCTTCACTTTTAGCTTCAGCTTTTGCTTCAACTGTAACGGGCTCAGGCGCGACTAAAGGAGCTTTTTCTACCGGAGTAATCTGAGTCGGTTGTGGCAGGATGATTTCGCTATGCAATTCTGCTGGGGCCTGATCACGCCAGATCGAAACCTGATACTGCTGACATACGTCGCCCTTGGGAATCCAGATATCTATTCCTAATGTTGCCAGTATGTCACGCTGATGCCCAATCATCTTTTCTTCATCACCTATTTCAGGTCGAACATTTTAACGGGATTCGCTTTTCTTTGCCGAACTATTTCCAGTTTTCACTCTCTATCTTGAGTCATTTTAACTCAGAATAGAAATCAATTTATAAGATTACTTTTTTCTACTGCAAGTTTGTTTATAGATCAGTTCTTGAAAGACTGGACTTAAATACATCTTATTAATTTAAAAATACTAGATAATCATCAAACTGTTTTTCTTAAGCATTTGCGAGGTAATTTCATTGGATTCAAAGCCCAAGCGCCAGTATAAAAGCTCCATCACATCCAGTTCATCCTGAGTCATGATCCGGTCGCTCCACAGGCAAACTTCTGCAATACCCAACATGCTCAAACGATCACGTAATAACAATCCTGCAATATCATTTAAAATCTCGGCCAAATCAATCGGCTCATCTGAGATTTCACTATACAGCTCAAGTTCTCGAGGACTAAGAATACGGTTTAAAATCTTTTCCCGAACCTCCAGTTGATTATCGCTATTAATCTGCTGCACATGCAGCAAGGCATCAATCAGACGTACAATCTGTGGTTTGACCTCATCTAAAGACGTCGGCGTATGCATCGGCAGTAAATTCAGCTCATACTTCACCCGCTCTAGCAATAAGGCATCCAGCAAACCAATTTCACCATCTTCCTGAATAATCCTTGCCAGCTTCATTAAAAACTGCCGTGCAACTGTGGTAGGCATTCCACCAATATTTTTACAGGCTTGCTGGAAAATCGAGATATGTACCCGTCCATCCAGATTTAATAATGAATCAATAATCGCACGACTGACCTCTGCCTCGGTCGGAATAAATTCACGATATTGCCGGATCATCAAAATTGCGACCATCACTTCACGTGAACCGGTCGAAGTTTGCAAAGCACGTTCAATCAGCTCCGGACGCGGCATATTGGCACGCAGCTCCGGATTTAATGGCTTGATGGCATCTTTAATGGCGAAGCTAATTGGAGACAAGCGTAACAAAGGCAAAGGTTGTGGGGATTCCCAGACTGCTGTGCTTTCAGGCACGACATCTTCGAGTGAACGAAACAGACTAAACAAAGGCTGGTTTTTTAATTTCTTCAGATTTTCAAGCTGCAGATCCTGAATCAAGGCAGGATTTAATTCATAAATACGCTGATTAATATTCGGATGAATATTCAACCAGTTCTGTGGACTTAGAGAATTGGCAAAACACATATGTGAAATGGATTCGGCATATTCACTGTAAATCTGTGAACCTGAATGATGTACATGAATGCGCAATAAAGTCTGAATATTGGCATCATTCTGAATCAGGCGTCGGGTTTTCTGGTCATTTTTATAGGTACGTCCGCCCAATGAAATATATTTAATAAAACGTGTAATCAAAATACCCAAGCTGCCAATCAACCAGATGACTGCTCCGATTGAGACATAGAAGGTTTCAAACTTGTTTTCGCGAGGTACATCATTTCGATAAAACCCCAACTTCGCAATCTTGCTGCCCCACTGGCTAAAAGTGGTCAGACTGCTATATAGAATTTTCAGGCGGGTATTTTCAGCTGTTTCACCAGATAGAATCTTGTTAAATTCATGACTGAGCAAGCCGTAAAGTTCAATTTCATCAAGAGTTTGTAATGCACCCCAAGTCAGAATAATAGCAGTATCACGTGGACTAAAACCCGCTGTTAATGCATTGACCCCCACTTCATTCGGCAGGACATACATAGCTGGCGGTTCAATCAGGAACGTATCTGCCAGTTGAGTATTGATCCGTAGTGCAGCACTTTCTTCCGGAATACTTTCCATTTGGTTCAGTCGACGCGCGCCCATTTGCTGGGCTAAAGAATAGCCGCCGGCACGAAACGTATAAAATTCATAGATGACCGAAATAATCATCAAGAATAAAACCAGTGCTACCAGATAAGGACTAAGGACATGCCACCATATCGACTGGCCAGGATCAGCATAGAAAACAAACAGGCCAACCACTGTATTGATAATCAGAACTGTTAATAGTATCGCAATCAGACAAAAGCTGGCTAGCAATAGCATATTCTTGTTTTTGACCAAAGCATATCCTACGCTTTTCAATCTACCACCCTAACTGATCTGGTCTTTCCTTGGGCTCATCATAAAACAAAAAAGCGGGAAATTCCCGCTTTTTCATCATGATTTTAATTGCTTAGACTTCGCGTACACCGGTCAGATCAACTGATGCTGCATCAATATTCACATCAATAAAATTGTCGCCTTTTTTGGCGCCATCACTGCGTTTTTGCTCTAATTGATCGAGGTATTCAGCATTGATTCCACCTGCGACATACACACCATCAAATACAGAACAGTCAAATTCACGCAAATGAGGAACCTTTTTGGTACGTACTGCATCTTTCAGGTCTTCCAGATCCTGGAAAATCAGACGGTCAGCACCAATAATTTCACGGATTTCTTCTACACTACGTTCAGAAGCGATCAGTTCAGATTTCGCTGGCATATCAATACCATACACGTTTGGATATTTCACCATAGGTGCCGCAGAAGCGAAGAATACTTTTTTCGCACCCGCATCACGTGCCATCTGAATAATTTCATTACAAGTCGTACCACGAACAATCGAGTCATCAACCAGTAGAACGTTTTTGCCCTGGAACTCGAGCTCAACCGGGTTCAGTTTTTGACGTACTGATTTTTTACGCAGTTGCTGACCTGGCATGATGAAGGTACGGCCGATATAACGGTTTTTCATGAAACCTTCACGGAATTTCACGCCCACTATATTAGCCAGTTCAAGTGCAGAAGTACGTGAAGTATCCGGAATTGGAATCACCACGTCGATGTCGTGCTCATCGCCCCACTCGCGCAGAATTTTTTGTGCCAGCTTCTCACCCATTTTCAGACGGGCTTTATACACAGAGATCCCATCAATGGTTGCATCTGGGCGGGCAAAGTACACATATTCAAAAATACATGGACGATATTCTGGATTCGCTGCACATTGCTGGGTAAAGAAATTACCGTCAGAATCAATGAAAACCGCTTCACCCGGTTCGATATCGCGTTCAACTTTGAAGCCTAGTGCCGTAATCGCTACAGATTCAGAAGCAATGATATATTCCATACCATTTTCTGTTTCGCGCGAACCATAAATTAATGGACGGATACCGTTTGGATCACGGAAGCCTACCAGACCTTGACCAGTAATCATCGCAACAACGGCATACCCACCTTTACAACGCTCATGTACACGCGTTACAGCCTGAAAAATATCTTCAGATGTTGGTACCAGCTTGCCACGTTTTTGTAATTCGTGCGCCAGTACGTTTAGTAGCACTTCTGAATCTGAATCAGTATTCATGTGACGCAGGTCAGTTTTAAACAGGTCGTCATGAATTTCTTCAGCATTGGTTAAGTTACCGTTATGCGCCAGCGTAATCCCATAAGGTGAGTTTACGTAAAATGGTTGCGCTTCGGCACTGCTTGAAGTACCCGCCGTTGGATAACGCACATGACCAATACCATAATTACCCTGTAAAGCACGCATATGACGGGTATGAAATACATCACGGACCATACCGACATCTTTACGCAGGAACAGACGGCCTTCCTGACAAGTCACAATCCCAGCTGCATCTTGTCCACGATGTTGTAACATCGTTAATGCATCAAACAACATTTGGTTAACAGGTGATTTACCAGCTATACCAACTACTCCACACATAGCAACCTCGCAGACAAGCTAGGATTAATAAAAAGGATTATTCGTTGACGCATCTGAACTCTTGGCCTTGGATGCCGGTTCAGATGAGGAATCTGAAGGTTTCTGTGCCCCTTCAGACTTGATATGTTGCAGGGCGCCATTTGCGGCTTCTTTGGAGAGCTCTGTTGCCCAAGGCGCATATGGCAATAAGACCTGTATAAATTTGGACTGCTTCCAGTGCGGCGAACTTTCCACCCAAGGGCCAATCCCCTGCATGGTAATCAGAACAATCAGCAAACCTTTCAGGCTACCGAAAACACCGCCCGCAAGACGATTCAGCGGACCGAGTTTCAGGGTTTTTAAAATGCGGTTGAGCAGAAAGGTGACAATCCAGGTGAGTACCACAATCATCAGAACGATAAAGGCAAAGGCTGCAATCTTCTGTACCACTGGATCTGTACTGAGAGCAACCATTGAGGGCGCAAGTAGTGTTGAATATTTCGCCGCAATAATCAAGGCAAAAATCCATCCCACTAAGTTCGCAAAGGCTTTAATAAATCCTTGGCGCAAACCGTTGAGCCCTCCAATGAGCAAAATAATCAGTAGAAAGATATCAATGGCATTCATAGGATTTAAAGCGCGGCTACACAGTCTTTAACCAGTTCCGGCCCAGTATATATGAGGCCACTATAGACTTGTACAAGGCTTGCACCAGCTTTTTTCTTGGCTAGCGCATCCGCACCTGAAAGAATACCACCCACACCAATCAATGGAATTTGTCCCTTTAATTCCTCTGCAAATGCAGCCAGACATGCCGTGCTTTTCTCAAAGACTGGCGCGCCTGATAAACCGCCCGCTTCTTCTGCATGCTCCAGACCTTCCACACCTTCACGTGACAATGTGGTATTGGTCACGATCAGACCATCAATCTTGTATTGCAATAACTGCTTGGCAATAAAGGCGATATCTTCAGCTTCAAGATCCGGTGCAACTTTTAATACCAGAGGAACGTAATGCTGATGTTCCTGAGCCAGTTCCAGCTGACGATTCTTCAGCGTTTCCAGCAATTCAGTCAGTGCATCGCCACTTTGTAAACTGCGCAGGTTCTTGGTATTTGGAGAAGAAATATTAACGGTGATATAGGAAGCATAATTATAGACTTTTTCTAAACAAATAAGGTAATCATCTACTGCTTTTTCTACCGGAGTATCAGCGTTTTTACCGATATTGATTCCCAGTACACCTTTAAATTTTGCAGCTTTAACGTTTTCAATCAGTTTGTCCACACCATCATTATTAAAACCCATACGGTTAATAATCGCTTTGGCTTTCGGAAGACGGAATAAACGTGGATGAGGATTACCAAGTTGCGGGCGTGGAGTAATGGTACCAATTTCAATAAAACCAAAGCCTTGACTGGCCAAGGCATCAATATAGGCACCATTTTTATCTAACCCTGCTGCAAGACCGACCGGATTAGGAAATTCGATTCCCATACAGGTCACAGGTTTCACAGCAACATTTTGACGCATCATGCCCATTTTATGGGATGATTTTAATAGTGATAGTGTCAGCTCATGTGCACGCTCTGGTGCTAAAGAAAACAACAAAGGGCGGGCTAGAGAATACAACATATCTAGAAAAGTCTACTGCTTTTTAAGTCGGCATATTATAGGCATAGGCTGACAAAAAAACCATGCTTTGCAAATCTTTATTTTTACCAGTTATTGCACAGTCGCTGTTAATTTAATCTGCCCTGCTTCATTATTTAGTTCTATTTTCTCGATACTTAGCCCCATTTGTGCCAACTGTGTCAGGAAGTTGGCCAGCACAGAATAATTTTCGTGAGACAGCATCAACTGAATTTTTCCATCCATTTGCTGTGATGCAACCGACAGCCCTTGTTGCTGGGTAATGCGTTGCACTTTTTCTGCTGCATCTAATTGCAAGTCTCCTGCCGGCTTCATGGTGACCGCATTGCTTTGCATCCAGACCAGCGTATCTTTTAGATCATTTAAACGTTTCTGCTGGGTATCTGCTGCCTGATGCATCGCCCATAATGCACTTGCAACAGCGGTCACCAACACAAAGATCGTTGTAAAGATCACCAGAATGCGTTCACGTGCTGACAAACGATCCAGATAATCGGTCAGTTTTTCAATTTGCAGATCCATACGGTTCTGTAAGGTTTCAATGGCTTTCATTATTGTATTTTCACCAGTCCTACGACGCCTTTTCCATTCGCCTGTATATTCCCCAATTCTACTTTAAAACCCTGCTGCCCCAGTTGCTTGGTTAAAGTATTTAAACTTTCAGATGAATTGGACTGTAATTGTAGACTCAATCCTGACGGGTCATAATTGACGCGCTGTGCCACAATCTGGTTTTGCATTAGTACCGGCCCGACTCGGCTAATGAGCTGCAAAGCCTGAGTATCCGCAGTCTGACTTTGACGAAGCTGGGCTTCGAACTGGCTTTTAATATTCTGCTCAGTGACCGGATAATTTTGTCCGAACCAGTATTTAAACTGGTCAATCGCCTGCATCGCAGTGGTATTGGCGACTTTTTTATATTGGTACCAGCGCACCGCATCGTAAGTAAATTGCAATACTAGAATCCCAAGAAAAACCGCCGCACAGGCTTTCCAGTAACCGGAAACAGTATTATCCGATTTACCCTTTGGCAGGATATTAAATGGATGCTGTTTCGGTTTTTTTAGCATTGGCAACGTATATTGGAACGAGTTTAATTGTTCACGTGTTGCTACCGCTTCTAAACTGCTCATTTGTTCAGGGCTGAGATTGCTGACCTGATATTCCAGATCTTTAGACTGAAAATCCAGATAAAGGCTCAGATCATCCACTGACTGGCCAATATATTCAGCTTCACGTACCAGCAGATGCCCACCAATTTGTGCAATAACGCGCTGCTGCGCATGTTCAGGTACTGGTAAGACCAGAAAGTCTGGCAATAATGCAGTGACTTTAATAGGAATCAGATTCAGGGCATGCTGCAAAGTTTCAACTGTAGAATTTGCAATCCCCATAATACCGATCTGGTCAGGCTGCTGAAAATGATGCAGCACTTTCATCGTATCGACAGGCAGTACCACATATTCTTCTAACAGATATTTGATGCCATCATTGCCCATTTTCTTGTATTGGCTCTTAGGCAAGGTCTGCTGCAAAATCTGCACATGACGACTTGGAAAAAAGACCGTCGCCTCTTCACCATGATAGGCCTGAATATCCTGAATCAGCTGCTCGAGTGTCGCAACAGTGTTCCAGAACTCCCCCTTTGACCATTGCCAAACCCCATTGGCTTCCGGCATCCATAAATACAACATCGATTGTGTTCTACCGTTTTAATTGGTTTTTATACTGTTGGAATAAAGCTTTTAACTTGTGTTGATAAGCCTGGTGCAATCACGGCCTGATCATAAATACGTGCTTCTGACAAATGAAATGGGTGGAAAGACTCAGTCACGAGAATGGAGGCAATATGCGCCACTACATTCATATGACAAACCACCGCAATGGACTCATACGGCAACTGCGATAACCATTCAACTGCAACTTTGGCATCATCATCAGGCTTGATGGTATTACAGATCACCACGGGTACATCTTTAAAATAGTGCTGTAAATGCGCCAGAGTTTCCTGCGCACGCAATAAAGGACTGACCACAAACACCTCCGGTTTAATGATGTCCCTTAAATACTGCGCTGTCTGTTCCGCCTGTTGATGCCCGCGCTCCGTTAGGGGACGCTTGGTATCATTCCCATTCACTGGTGGCGCGGCTTCGCCATGTCGCACTAAAGTCAGTTGCATCTTATTTCCCTATTTATTTGGTCGTTACGATCATCAGTCAGCATCATAATCATCGTGCTTCTTGTGTTATAGATCAGACTTGATGATGTGGCAAGACAAATTCGACATCACTGCGATGACCATTTTTCATCAAGGATAAAGCGATCGTCAGCGGCGGCGCTCCTTCAAAGATCACTTCATACAAAGCAGTTGTAATCGGCATATAAACATCCAGCTCTTCTGAACGCGCTTTTACCTGCACAATGGTGTTGATCCCTTCCGCAGTTTGACCCAGTTCAGTCGTCGCCTGCTCTAAGGTTTTACCCTTACCTAATGCATAACCAACCTGATAGTTACGACTCAGCGGACTGTTACAAGTGGCAAATAGATCACCTACACCAGAAAGCCCCAAGAAAGTTAGCGGATTTGCACCCAGCTTGACTGCAAATCGGCTCATTTCAGCTAGCGCACGAGTTAGAATCATACTTTTGGTATTTTCACCGACATTATAGGCAGCCGCCATTCCCATCGCGACCGCATAAATATTTTTCAATGCGCCACCCAGTTCTACGCCATGCACATCATCACTGGCAAAGACACGGAATAATGCACTATGGAGTGCCTGTTGCACTGCATAACGTACCAGTTCAGATTCACTGGCAATCACCGTACCTGCCGGCTGACCTGCGACAATTTCTTTGGCCAGGTTTGGACCAGACAGCACACCATAAGGCACTTCCGGTAGTTCTTCACGAATGATGTCACTCATAAAGCTGAAGGTATTGGCCTCAATCCCTTTTGTCAGGGAAATCACGGCTTGAGATGTGATAAAAGGCTTGATCTGCTGCAACACATCACGAAAAGAATGGCTTGGAATTGCGACTAGAATAATATCGCGATCACGAACAGCCTTCTCCAGAACGGACACAGCAAGCAGATTTTCTTCCAGCTTAAAATCCGGTAGATAGCGTTTATTGATATGTGTTGCATTAATATCTTCAGCTACTTCCGGATCACGAATCCAGATCATGGTATCACAGCCATTTCGAACCGCGGTATTGGCCATTGCAGTACCAAAACTACCACCGCCTAAAACTGTAATTCTTAAAGCCGTATTCTGGTTGACCACTACCGGTTCAATCAAATCGGTAAAATTTAATTCTGACATCTTGTTTTCTAATATCCTGTGTCTTGAAATGCCTTAGTTTTGATTCCAATAACTTACATAATTCTGGGTCTGGATTTCAGCACGTGGTGCAATCGCTTTTGCCGCTGTACCGATATAGATAATGCCAGAAACCAGATCATCCTTACCAATGCCGAGCGACTGCTTGAAAAATTTTGATTCTACTACTGCGCCACTACGCCACATAGTTGAAAAACCTTGAGCCTGCAAAGACAGCAAGAAGTTTTGAATAGCGGCACCTGAACTCAAAATCTGCTCAAAATGTGGCACTTTCGGATGATCCTGCAAACGGGTTAATGCCAGTACCAGCAAAGGTGCACGAAAAGGATGATTCTTGACCCGTTCAATCTGAGCTGATTCAGTTTGACCCAGATCTATCAGTGCTTGCGATAACAGTTCACCAAATGCTTCACGTTGCGCATCCGGGATGATCACAAAAGTGGTAGGTTTTAACCGGTGATGATCCGGTGCTGTCAAAGCAGCTTTAAATGCCATTTCTAACTGTTCTGCATTCGGCGCAGGTGCCAGCAAATGTCCTATTGATTGACGTTGGTGAATATTTTGATGAACGATGTCGACCACAGATTCCGTCATTGCTTTATAGATCTATAACTTAAAAACTACGGTCAAGATTAGCATATTCCACTAGTAATACTCTAGAAACTTGCAAATACCTCTACCTTGAAAATATTTAAGGAAGATTACAATATTTTCTATGGAATCAATAAAAGGTCTCTTTCATTCACTTTTCTCTCATAGAGCAACATCGAAAATTGCCAAACTTATACAACAGCTCCTAATTCTGTGCTTTTTACTGTGTTTCAATATTACCAGTTCTGTTTTCAAGCGAGATTTTATGATGAAAAAAACAATTGCGATCAGCGGATTAGCAGCTTCAGCTCTACTTTTAACTGCCTGTGCATCTAACCCGACTTCAGTGGCGGTTCAAAAGGAAAATAATCAGTTTGAAGTAACAGGATTAGGTAAAAACCAGTTAACCTCTAAAAATAATGCAGTGAATGCCGCCAGCAAAACCTGTGGCTCCAAAGCAACTGCGATTATTCTGGATGAAAAAACTTCTTATGATGGTGCACTAAAAGGTGTAGTCGATGAACAGACCGGACAAATGATTCAGGCTGCTGCGACTGTATTAGGCAATATTGCCGGCACCAATACCGGATTGAACCAGAATGATGATTATCAGACTGTTTTAACGTTCCGTTGTGAGGCTAAATAAGCTTCAACATGTGCAACAATAAAAAAAACCGCTCTTTAAGAGCGGTTTTTTTTGCAATTTAGATTAGCAATAACCTTCCAAACGGGTCAGCGGTAATTTCTGTCCAATTGCTTTTTCAATCTCTGGCAGATAGAACGCATCATCTTCCGCCAGGAAACTGATACTTACACCACGCGTTCCCGCACGACCGGTACGACCAATACGGTGTACATAATCATCTGACTGTTCAGGCAAAGTAAAGTTAATCACATGGGATACGCCGTCTACATGAATACCACGACCGGCAACGTCTGTCGCAATCATGATGTTATGTTTACCATTTTTGAACTGGTCTAACATTTTCAGGCGTTTGTCTTGAGCAATTTCACCTGACAGCATCACCACCTTATAACCATCACGTTTTAAATGATCATAGAGCTTACGCACCTGATCACGACGGTTAGCGAAAATCATTACCTTTTCAATCGGTTCATCACGCAGAATGTCTTGCAGCAATTTATATTTATCTGCCTTCGCGACCATATAAACACGTTGTTCAACGTCGGCATTGGTTTTCTTCTCTGGTTCGATTTCGACAGTGACCGGTTCAAACAACCATTGCTGTGCCAGATTCAACACATCATAGCTAAAGGTTGCAGAGAACATCAGTGTCTGACGCTGCTCTTTGCGTGGCGAGAAACGCACGATACGTTTTACTGATGGAATAAAGCCCATATCCAGTAGACGGTCAGCTTCATCAATCACCAGGAATTCAATCTGGTCCAGCCAGACTTCTTTTTGCTCGACGAAATCAATCAGACGCCCTGGCGTTGCCACCATGATATCGACTGGCGCTTTATCCAATTGAGCTTTCTGCTTGTCAAAATCTACACCACCCAGAAGTGTTACCACACTCAGGTCAGTAAACTTGGTCAGCTCATGCGCGTCGCTTTCAATCTGTAATGCCAGTTCACGAGTCGGTGCCAGAATCAGTGCACGTGGCTCACCACGATAACGCTGCTCTTTTACCGGATTGTTCAGCAAGTCATTAATCACGCTAATCAGGAATGCGGCAGTTTTACCCGTACCCGTTTGTGCACGACCAATAGCATCATGTCCTGCCAAGGTGAATTTTAAAACCTTCTGCTGAATCGGCGTCATGGAAGTAAAGCCTAAAGCATCAATTGCCTTTTTCAGTTGGGGATGTAAATTTAAGGTTTCAAAACCAGATGACATAAAGCGCTGCTCTAATTTGATAATCACTAAGATGGAATAGTATAAACAAAAAACGCCCCAATTTATATTGGGGCGTTTATTAGCTTAATCCGAAGATTAGTCTAATGGTTGAACTTCTTCAGCTTGGAAGCCTTTTTGGCCTTTAACTACACTGAATTCAACACGTTGGCCGTCACGAAGTGAACGGTGGCCTTCGCCTTGGATTGCACGGAAATGAACGAATACGTCATCACCGCCGTTGCGTTGAATAAAGCCGAAGCCTTTAGTGTCGTTGAACCATTTAACTACGCCTTGTTCACGAGCAGCTGTCATAAGTTAATCCTCATTGATACTAAAAAAAGGACCACCCGGTGTTGCAAACAGCAGAGCAAACAAGTTTGAAAATATTATTTTTAAGCTTGTAATCATTCTGTAAAACTATTAACAAAATCCCGGTTACATCCATTGTGTATAGGGCGAAAAACAATCAATTTGTTTATCTGAAATCCTAAATACGCAACGAGCTTAACATGGGTTTATGACAATTAATAGATATTTTTTAGCTTTGTTCCTTTTGATTTAGTTATTTTTTTCACAATATATATCAGAAAAATTATATATATTATTTCATGTAACTTTTTAGCCAAATAGTTGGGTTTTGGCATCCTATTTGCTAATATTTATAGCCTTTTTTTTGCGATATGAATAAAACGGAAATGAGTGATAACCACGGTCAAGCGCATATTATTGATGCCATGGGTAAACCCTGTCCGATGCCGCTCCTGATGTTAAAGCGTGCATTAAAAGCAGATCAGGGCAAAACATTCTTGCTAAAGTCATCAGATCCACATAGTCAAACTGATGTTACACGATATTGCCAAATGCATCAGTTAAAATGCGAATCTCAACAGATTTCTGCAACTGAATATCACTACCTGATTGAATCTTAAAAATTTTCAATTAAACTGGATGCTCTCCATACTCGTATAAAAGTTTACATTTCTCTACCCAAATATCCATTATTTGAGGAGAGTTTAGATTAAGATAAAACCTAGTTAAGGGTTAAATCCCCCGCACTTCAAGGAGAACACATGAGTGACAGCCGCAATCAATTGATGCCCCTGTCATTATCGGCGCCAGGTGTCAATCTTGGTGCTTATATTAGCACTGTCAATCAAATTCCTATTTTAACGGCCGAACAAGAAAAAGAGTTGGCCGAACGCTATTACTACGACCAAGACCTGGACGCAGCAAAAATGCTAGTCATGTCTCATTTGCGTTTCGTGGTACATATTGCACGTAGTTATGCAGGTTATGGCCTGCCTCAAGGTGACCTGATTCAGGAGGGCAACCTTGGCCTGATGAAAGCCGTTAAACGTTTTGACCCGAATATGGGCGTACGTCTGGTGTCATTTGCGGTGCACTGGATCAAAGCTGAAATTCATGAATATGTAATTCGTAACTGGCGTATTGTCAAAATTGCGACCACTAAAGCGCAGCGTAAACTGTTCTTCAATTTACGTAGCCTGAAAAAGTCATCTAAAAAGTTAACGCTTGAAGAAGCTCAGTCGATTGCCAATGACCTGAATGTAACGCCAGAACAGGTGCTGGAAATGGAAGGCCGATTAACAGCTTATGATGCGGCATTTGAAGCATCAGGTGACGATGATGACGAAAATTCAACTCACGTTGCTCCAGCACTATATCTGGAAGACAACCGTTATGATCCGGCACGTCTGATTGAAAATGAAGACTATGAGGAACAAAGTACCTCTGCCCTACATGAAGCGATGGAACAGCTTGATGACCGTTCTCGTAATATCTTGCAGCGTCGCTGGCTGGATGATGAAAAGTCAACCTTGCATGAACTGGCAGCTGAATATAATGTTTCCGCTGAACGTATCCGTCAGCTTGAAAAGAATGCAATGGAAAAAATCAAAGTGGCAATGTCTTCAAACTGACGTGTTGAATTAATAAGCTACTAATCTTAAAAAAGCCTTCATATATGAAGGCTTTTTTGTCTTTTAATGTCGTGTTTCGGTCTCTGCTTTTATGCTAAGGTTAAGCGCAAACTTTATTGAGAAGATCAATTCAAATGTGGATTGCGATTTCAGCACTGAATCTTGCGCTTGCGGTCATACTCGGCGCATTTGGTGCCCATGGTTTAAAGACTCGAGCGACTGAAGCACAGTTGACCTGGTGGCAAACGGCCACAGATTATTTCTTCTACCATGCTCTTGGCTTACTTATTCTGGCAGTGATCAGCCGAGTGATTCCTGAATTGCCAATCAAATGGAGTTTTCTCCTGATTCAGGCGGGGATTTTCCTGTTCTGTGGCTCACTCTATATCATGGCACTAGGTCTGCCGCGCGGTTTAGGTGCAATTACGCCAATTGGTGGTGCCTTAATGATTGCTGGCTGGTTAATTCTGGCCTGGAATGCCGTAAAATACCTCAAATAGGTCTGATGCTTTAATCAATAATCATGGAGGGTTGCCAAGATGCTGGTATATATCAATGGCGAACAACAAGAAACTCAATGCAAGAACCTGCTGGAACTGGTTCAAAGTCTGGCGCTTGAGGGTAAGCGCTTTGCTGTTGAGGTAAATGAAATGATTATTTCTAAAAGCAGATTGGGTGAAACGCCCATTTGCGAAGCGGACAAAATAGAAATTATTCACGCAGTCGGTGGCGGCTAATAACACTTGGAACAATTATGCAAGATTTATTACAGATCGGTTCACGCCAATTTCAGTCTCGTCTCTTAGTAGGCACAGGCAAATATAAAGATTTAAATGAAACAGATCAGGCCATTCAGGCCAGCGGTGCAGAAATTGTAACGGTTGCTATTCGCCGGGTGAATATTGGTCAGCATCCGGACCAACCGAACCTGCTTTCAGTAGTTCCACCAGAAAAATACACCATTTTGCCAAATACAGCAGGCTGTTTTGATGCCAATAGCGCAATACGCACCTGTATGCTGGCACGTGAACTGTTGGATGGTCATAACTTGGTAAAACTGGAAGTTCTGGGTGATGAAAAGACGCTTTATCCAAATATTACTGAAACCTTGAAAGCAGCGCGTACCCTGATCGATGACGGTTTTGAAATCATGGTCTATACCTCAGATGATCCGATCGTAGCACAAGAACTGGAAAGTATGGGCTGCGTAGCAATCATGCCTTTGGGGAGCCTGATCGGTTCTGGTATGGGGATTCTGAATCCACATACAATTTCGATCATTAAAGAAAATGCCAAAGTGCCTGTGCTGGTTGATGCAGGTGTCGGTACAGCAAGTGATGCAGCGATTGCCATGGAACTGGGCTGTGACGGCGTACTAATGAATACGGCGATTGCAGCAGCACAAAATCCGGTCTTAATGGCCTCTGCGATGCGTAAAGCGGTTGAAGCTGGTCGTGAAGCATTCCTTGCCGGCCGTATGCCATGCAAACGCATGGCCAATGCCAGCTCACCTGAAACCGGTTATTTCTTTAAATAATAATCAGGGCTAGAAGCTTAAAAGATTATTTGAATCATATCGATCTGTTCAGGAGTTTCTAGCAAACTCCTGAACTTTTAAATTTAGATACCCAAGTTAAATTTGAAGATTGAATATTAAAAGTTCACTTCTTGGTTTAGACAAATTTGAATAGGAACTTCAAATCCCCATAGTTGAATTTATAAAAAAGCTTTAAAGTTCACCATAAATATCTATCCAATATTCAAAGAAATGACTTAACCTTGTTGGCTAAACTTATTACTCAGCTTTGACCATCAAAAAAATTATAAATAAAAGGAATTTAAACCGATGCTTCATCAGATCAAACTGCCTTTCCTATTTAGCACCCTGCTGTGTATAGCATTTACACAAAATGCATGTGCAAAACCTCAGACAGATAGTTCTTTCAAATCAAGCTATCAATCTTTTATTCCGAAAAACTGGAAAGTTCTAGAAAAAACGCAAGGCGATTTAAATCAGGACGGTCAAGCAGATCTCGCGCTGATTATTGAAGATACTAATCCCGAAAACCTTGTTGCAAATGCAGGTGTAGGCAATCATGTTCTGAATACCAACAAACGAAAACTTTTGATTTTATTCAAGCAAGAAAGTGGTTATCAGCTTGCAGCTAGCAATACTACTTTGCCAAACGAAGGTGATGTTGAATCACCTTGTCTCGCTGATCCACTTGGTGAATCCGAAGCCTTAAGCATTCAAAAAGGTGTACTTCGGGTTCATTTATATTACTGGCTAAGCTGTGGTTCATGGTATGTCACCAATCATACTTATACATTCCGATACCAAAATAATGCTTTTAAGCTGATCGGCTATGATGTAGATGATTTTCACCGTGCTTCGGGTGAGAGTACAGCACTAAGCATTAACTTTTTAACAGGCAAGGTAAAAACTACAACAGATGAAAATGAATTTGCAGAACAGACGCAACCTGCCAAAGTTCAATGGTCCACTTTAAAACACCGCTACGCACTAAAATTTGAACAGGTTCAATTTAATCAGCCACAAGAGTTCAAATAAAATTAAATATCACAAACTCTTTCAAACTGAGAATTACAGCTTAAAGTGCTTCTAAAATTCGGATCTTTACACTCGCAACCGCACCTTGAGTGGCTTTAGTATGTTGCTGCATATTTACACTATGCATATGGGTTTCCAGATGCTGAATACTTTCCCATTTTTCAAACATCATGATTGAAAAAGGCACTTTGGTCTGTAATCGGCTCTCAATCTCTGGATGATCAATATAAACATCATAAAGATGACAGCCTGGCTCTTGTAATACCTGTGCGCGGATGTTGTTAAATGAATCCAGCACTGTTTTCATATCTTGTTCCGAATGACAAATGATTTCAGCAATAACGGTTAGCATGGTCATATCTCCTGGTTAAGCAAAAATTTGAATTAAATGTTCACGATACTGTGTAATATACGCTTCAACTTCAGGGGCTTTAATTACATCATTCACAATAAATGTCGGTAAAGCCTGCATCCCCAAGAATTGGTTGGCTTTATGAAAAGGTAGGTAAACGCCATCTACACCCACGCCATGAAAAAACTGCTCGGTATCCGTAAACGCATCCATCGGTGCATTCCAGGTAAGAGATAACATATAGTTTTTATCGTGAATCAGGCCACCTGAGCCGTATTGTTTTGAAGCATCTGAACGTGAGCGACCATCATTTGCATATAGGCTGCCATGCCCTTCGGTAAAAACATCATCAATATACTTTTTCACTGGCCACGGCGCACCCATCCACCAGCCTGGCATTTGGTAAATGACCGTATCTGCCCAAAGATATTTTTCCACTTCTGCTTTTGCATTATATTCACTATCAGCACGAGTCACCTGAACCTGATGCCCCAGCTTTGTTAATACTTCTTGAGCCAGTTCGGCCAAAGTATCATTTAACTGACCATTTGAATGGGCGAAAGCTTTTGCGCCGTTAATTAATAGAATATTTTTCATGGAAAGAACCTGAAACCAAAAATTTATACGGGCACTATATAGATTCTGCTTATTGCTAAAAAGCAGTGATTTTGCAAATCATTATTGACTAAATATCAACAATTACTTTGGAAGGAATAAAAAAGCGCCCTACGGCGCTTTTTCAAAATTTTGTGATTAAGGGATTAAACCTTCATCACGCATTGCAATCTGTACAGATTGACGTTCTGCAACCTTATTGCGGATATGAATAATATTTTTATATGGACTCAGATCATGTTCAATCTGGTTCGACCAGTTGGTCAGAACAAATAGGTAAGCATCTGCCGGACCGAAATTATCATCGACCAGATAATCATTGTCCGATTCACCAATGGCCTTATCGATATAACTCAATAAACGGTCAATTTCTGCATATGCTTTTTCTTTGGCTTCATCTGATAATTTTCCTGTGAAGAAGACAGCATAAGCATCATGCAGTTCTGAGTTGAGATAACCTAACCACTCCAGCACTTTGGCACGTCCCATGCCAGAAGGAGGAATCAGATCTTGTTTTGGATCGTGTTGAGCAAGAAACGGTAAAATTGCAACATTTTCTGTAAGAATTAAACCCGGATTAATTTCTAGTGCTGGGACATAACCCTTTGGGTTAATTTCGTAATAATCTGCACCTTTTTCTGTTTTATGGGTTTTTAAGTCAACACGTTCCAAATCAAAATCGACATTAATTTCATTTAAAATAATATGAGCTGCCAAAGAGCATGCGCCTGGCGAATAGTAAAGCTTCATTTCTGATCCTTGTTATACACTTCTCAATGTTTTAAATCGCTTCTGACAAACTTTCAAGTGATCAAACCTGTAAATTGCAAAAAAGCGTAACTGTGATTCGGCACAGTTACATATCCAATATTGAGGAATTTACAGGCTTTTGCAAGTCAATCTTGTGTAGATTTTTATCTGTATCTGTTTAAGATACGCAGGTTCTCAAAATTTAGATGATATTTCGTGATTAACCTGAAAAAAGAAGAATGGTTTTCCAATATCCGGACTGATGTGCTGGCAGGTCTGGTGGTTGGACTGGCCCTGATTCCTGAATCTATTGCTTTTTCTGCGATTGCAGGTGTTGATCCGCAAGTCGGCTTGTATGCCTCTTTCTGTATTGCGGTGTCCATTGCCTTTTTCGGTGGCCGTCCTGCCATGATCTCTGCGGCGACTGGTGCAATGGCGCTACTGATGATTACGCTGGTCAAGGATCATGGTTTGCAATATCTGCTTGCAGCCACAATTCTGACCGGGATTATTCAGGTGATTGCGGGCTTTTTTAAAGTTGCCAAGCTGATGCGTTTTGTGTCGCAGGCTGTGGTATATGGTTTCTTGAATGCCCTCGCGATCCTGATTTTTGTGGCACAAATCCCGGAAATTAACCGGATGGACAGTACGGGTTATCTGTTCATTTTAGTAGGTTTGATAATTATCTATCTGTTTCCTTATATACCGAAAATCGGTAAAGCGATTCCATCGCCTCTGATCTGTATCGTCGTGCTGAGCGCACTTGCGTTATTGCTTGGTGCAGATATGCGTACTGTGAGCGATCTGGGACAGTTTCCAGATACCCTACCCGTCTTTCTTCTTCCAGAAATTCCACTGAATCTGGAAACCTTGCAGATTATCCTGCCTTATTCCTTTACTTTAGCCACTGTAGGTCTGCTTGAAAGTATGATGACGACTACAGTGATTGATGAAGTTACCGGAACTGAAGGTGACCGCCATCGGGAATGTCGTGGTCAGGGTATGGCCAATATTGTCAGCGGTTTTATGGGTGGAATGGCCGGTTGTGCTATGATTGGACAGTCGATTATCAATGTCTCTTCTGGTGCACGTACCCGTCTGTCTACGCTTGTGGCAGGCATCTTCTTACTTTGCCTGGTGGTATTTCTGAAAGATTGGCTGGCTTATATTCCGATGGCAGCGCTGGTAGCCATTATGATTATGGTGTCATTTACCACCTTCCAGTGGGGTGCAATCAAACAGTTTGGCAAGCATCCGCTAGAATTTAATACCGTGATGATTGCGGTGATTATTGTCGTGCTTGCTACTCATAATCTGGCGCTCGGTGTATTTGTCGGTGTATTGCTCTCTGCTCTGTTCTTTATTAATAAGCTGGAAAGAACTGTACATGTCTCGACTTATTTGCATAAGCCTAATTCACGTAGCTATATAATTTCTGGACAGATCTTTTTCAGCAGTACAGAAAAGTTCTACCAGTTTTTTGATTTTAAAGAAAAGCTGGATCATGTTGAGCTGGATCTGACCCATGCACATATCTGGGATGTGACTTCAGTAAATATGCTCAATAATGTCATCCAGAAGTTTAAAGCCCAAGGCATAGACGTGACTGTAATTGGTTTAAATGAAGCCAGTAGCACGTTGATCGACCGTTTTAGTACCTGATCAAGCTTGATCTGTAAAAGAGCCGATTGGTTCTTTTATTTTGTCTGAGATCTCTGGCTCGATTTTTATGGAGAAATACCGAGAAAAGTTTGACTTGCACCGCTCAGGACTTAAAATACCGCATTCTGAATTTTTAGATTTGCCAAAATTATGTCGAACGATCAATTAGACCAGCAAGTCGTGGAGCTGGACAATTTAAGCGAGCACCGTGAAATTGTGACGTTTATGCGCCGCTCAGCGCCATTAAATACCTCTCAACGTACTGCGCTTGAACAATATGGTCACTTAATTTTGGAATATCCGGTAGGTGATTTGCGTCAGTATTTTGAACATCCTGAACGTCCGCTGACTGTAGAAATCGGTTTTGGTATGGGCCGCTCTCTGGTACTCATGGCTAAAGCGAATCCAGAGCGTAACTTTGTCGGGATCGAAGTGCATGTACCGGGTATTGCGCAGTGCGTGTATGAAGCAGGTATGGCGGGCGTGACTAATTTACGTGTACTGGATGCTGATGCGATTCAGGTGCTTCGTGAAATGCCAGACAATAGCATTAACACCGTTCAGTTGTACTTCCCTGACCCATGGCAGAAAAAACGTCACTTTAAACGCCGTTTTGTATCTCATGACCGCATGTCATTGGTTGAGCAAAAACTGGAACTTGGCGGTACTTTCCATGCTGCAACAGACTGGGAACCGTATGCTGAGTGGATGCTGGAAGTTCTGGAAGAACGTCCACGTTTAGAAAATCTGGCGGATAAAGGCAACAGCTATCCTCGCCCTGAATGGCGTCCACAAACCAAGTTTGAGCGTCGCGGAATCGAAGCTGGCCACAAGATTAATGACTTTATCTTTAAGAAAATTTCTTAATATCTATAAGTCTAAAAAGCGCTGATTATTCAGCGCTTTTTTATTAGCTATGATGGCGTTCTAAAATCTGCTGACTGAGTAATTTATACACACCTGCCAAGTCTTGTCGTTGAGATTGCTCTAGCATCTGCTGATGCATATTCAGAATATTCTGATCACCACGCATCGCAGGTCCCGTCTGTCCTTGGCGAGGATCATTTTGCGTCGCCTTATTGGCTGTTTCCAGAATCAATGGATAAAGCAGGCTAAAATCTACCTGTTGTGCATCTACCACCTGCTTAGCCATGTCATAACAGTAATTGCTAAAATTGCAGGCAAACACAGCAGCCAGATGCAAGCTCAAACGTTGGTCCGAACTATATTGATAAACTCTTTTGCTTAGGCTATTTGCTAAATGGGTTAAGATTTCTTGATCTGTTGGGTCAGATGCTTCAATAAATAAAGGCGTATTTTCCCAGTCGATTTCACGTTCCAGACTAAAGGTTTGCAATGGATAAAAGACGCCAGACTTTGCATGTATATCTGCTAGAACATTCAGGTGAGTACTACCCGAAGTATGGACAATCAGCACATCTTGCAAATAAGAATGGACTTGTCTGATGACATTAGCAATTGATTGATCACTCACGGCAATGATGATCAAATCTATATTCTGATTCAGATTCTCAGGTTGAGCGATAGCTTGCGCTTTAAATCGATTAGCCAGTTGCTGTGCTTTATCCAGAGTCCGGCTGTAGATCTGTACAATTTCATGTTGTGCTGACAATACACGGGCAAGATGATAAGCCACTCGTCCTGCCCCAATGATACTAATCCGCATTCATCAATATTCCTGAACCATTGCGCACAGCATGCCAATAAAAAAAGGATGAATCAATTCATCCTTTTGCTTTTGAATCGGATTTAGAATTTACGTAAGGTCAGAATCTGTTCACTGCGACCGAAAGGCCCGTGAATATCATGCAGCACACCGCTGGTGAGACCAATCCCATCTTCACCATACTGTTGCACTACTTCCAGCCCCAGCCATTCACCTTGCGGCAGACGGTGCATATGAATCTGTAAATCCAGATTTGGAAATCCCCAGCCCGCATTTGGATCCTGACGCGGCACAATGCCATTGGCCGTATCTACCATACCAAGTAAACGACTAAAATCTGTAGTCGGTTGTCCTTCGACCATATCCAGTGAATTTCTGAGCCAGACAATGCCTTTGCCTGCTCGATGATCAGGATGTGCACGGGTTTCAATACTTTGAATATAACCACCCGGCCAGCAACTCATACCCTCCCAAACCGGTAAAAACTCAGGGCTTTCAATCGGAAAATCTTCGATACCTGCAATGGCCCGGCTATCCGAAGTCAGCATCCTCCAGGCACGAGCAACGATACAGGTTTTTCCATTGGCACACATTTCCGCCTCAATCAGTTCAATAGTTTTGCCAGGACGGATCATGCGCGTAGTAATAGAAAACTCACCAAATGCAATCAGTCCAAAAATATCCAGTCCAACCCGGCCAATACGCATTTCTGATCTAGGCTGAAACTGTTCTAGTTCAACACATAGAATACCGGTTGCCGGTGCCATGTGCTGTTCATGAGGATTCCACGCACCTTGAGCATGAATATTGGAACGATAATAGGCAGTAGTACTGCCATCTGCATGCTGTTCGCGCTGGATCAAACTATAATATGCTGACATTCTTCTTAAACTTCCTTGATTATTCTCTTAAACTTTAAAATTTATATAAGGTTTCATGATCTTTATTTTCTGAGTAAAAAACCACAATAATTCATAATTTGACTATAAATTTTGTGTTGTTTAAATCCGACTTTTGTTAAAAGTTCATTTAAATTTTCTACTGAAATCAGGAAAAAGTCCTGCTGCAATCTGGCCATCATATTTTCGCTTTGCTGCACACTAAGTCCGGTTTGTTGTGCCATTTTTTGCATTACCTTTAATTCATTCTCACCTTCAGGCTGCATCAGATCATAGGTCAATACGATCCCGCCAGTTTTAAGGCTGTGATAGATATCCTGAAAAAAATCAGATTTCTGAGGTTCAGGAATAAAATGGGCGACTAAAATAGCGAGTGCAGCATCGTAAGTATTTTGCTGATCCAGTTCTTGAGTGGTGCACTGTATAAACTGAACTCGTTGTTCAACTCCAATAGAAGCCAGATGCTTCCTTGCCTGCCCAAGCATCGCAGCGGAAGGATCAATCGCAGTAAATGTCCAGTTTGGATGCTGCTGCAATAAATAAGATAGCTCATAACCCGTCCCGCAGCCCACTACCAAAATATGAGCGGTTTCCGGGAGTTCAGTGCTGAGAATTGCTTCAATCTGCTGATGCACCAGTTCATATCCGGGAATCAGTTTGCGGATATGATCGTCATAGCTGGCGACCACGACTTCACTGTGAAAGTTTTTTGCCATCTGTTTACTCTGATTTATATAGAAATAAATTTTTATCTATTTAAAGAAATTGCTAAATACATGACCTCAATTTGCAAGATGGATTCTTCTTCCATTGTGCAGGTGCTTCGTTACTTTGACTGGGCAAAGTAACCAAACCCTTCTGTTTCATTGATATGGCATCCTTGCCATACAATGAAACGGCGGCATCCATGCCGCCAGGTCATCTGATCAAATACTATCTAAACTTAGCTTTAATTAATTTAAGCAATCTCTTTTAGATTTAATTCTTCACGCATAAATTCACGCAACTTGAACTTCTGTGCCTTACCTGAAGCCGTCATTGGGAATTCATGGAAGAAACGCACATAACGCGGCACTTTATTGTGAGAAATATGCTCAGCACAATATTGGCGGATGGCTTCTTCGGTACATGGGTCATTTTCATGCAGGATAATGCAAGCACAAAGCTCTTCACCATATTTATGGTCTGGCACGCCAATCACCTGTACATCTGAAACCGCTGGATGGGTATAAAGGAAATCTTCAATTTCTTTCGGGAACAGGTTTTCACCGCCACGAATGACCACATCCTTGATACGACCCTTGATTTTGACAAAGCCTTCATCATCCATTTCCGCAATATCACCAGTATGCATCCAGCGCGCAGCATCAATGACTTCCTGGGTCTTGTCCTGATCTTCCCAATAACCCAGCATCACGGAATAACCACGCACACACAGTTCACCCAATTGACCGCGCGGCACCACCTTGCCATTTTCATCGACAATTTTAACTTCCAGATGTGGATGGACACGGCCAACTGTACTCACACGACGTTCAACACTGTCTTCTGTTGAACTTTGGGCACTTACCGGTGCTGTTTCAGTCATGCCATAACAGATGGTAATTTCAGACATATGCATTCGCTCTATTACACGCTGCATAATTTCCTGTGGACATGGACTACCCGCCATAATGCCGGTACGCAGGCTAGACAGATCAAAATCGTCAAACTGTTCATGTTCCAGCACAGCAATAAACATGGTCGGTACGCCATAAGCTGCCGTACATTTTTCTTGTTGAATGGCTTTTAAGGTTTCCAGCGGATTAAATACGGCAGATGGATAGATCATGGCTGAACCATGGGTAATACAAGCCAGATTACCCATTACCATGCCAAAGCAGTGGAATAGTGGAACAGAAATACAGACACGGTCTTCTGGAGTTAAGTGAATCGCTTCACCCACAAAGTAACCATTATTTAAAATATTGTTATGGGTCAGCATCGTACCCTTAGGGTTACCTGTGGTGCCTGACGTAAACTGGATATTAATGGTTTCATCGAACTGCAAATCAGTGGAGATCTGTTGCAGCTGTTCCAGCTCTTGAGCACTTGGTATAGGCATTAAATCCTGAAAACGATGAATACCCGTATGCTGCTGCTCATCAATTTTAATGACATGCTTTAAATGTGGTAGACGCTCTGCATTCAGTAATTTATTTTCAGCCTGTTTTAATTCAGGCGCAATTTTGGTCAGAATTTCCTGATAGTCCGTTGTTTTAAACTGCGATGCAATAACCAGTCCCTTACAGGACACTTTATTCAAAACATATTCCAGCTCATTGCTTTTATAGGCTGGATTCAGGTTAACCAGAATAATGCCTGCCTTGAAAGCTGCGAATTGGGTAATAGTCCATTCCACACAGTTCGGCGACCAGATCGCCAGACGGTCACCTTTTTGCATACCCAATTTCAGCAGCTGACAGGCAAAGGCATTGACCTGATCCTGTAGCTGCCGATAACTCAGGCGTATGTTCTGATGCATGCTGACGACTGCATCGCGATCTGCATATTGTTCGCAAGCCTGATCAAATTTTTCACCAATGGTCATGCCCAATAAAGGCTGGCTGCTGGTTCCATAGGCATAGCTTAACCGTACTTGTGTCATTGAATCGATCTCCTTGATTCTTTGTAATTCTGATTTTCAACTTTACTAATTGTTTTATGACCACGACGACCTTGTCTATGTGCCTGTTTTTGTGTGTCTATGCTGCTGAATTTCCCTCCTGTCGATGTACTGCGTTAACACAAAAATCGGCAATCTGTTTGACAAAGTGATCCTTGTAGTTCTGATCAAACATCACATTACGGGACGGATTCAAAGGTTCAATCACGACAAAGGTCATGGCACCCACCACGCCCAAAGCTGCCGTATTTAAATCTTCAAACTCGAACTCTCCATTCACCTTTCCTTCGGCCAGGATTTCCTTAATGCTTTGTTTAAGCAGCTGTTTACTGCGAAAACGCTCATGTTCCATTTCCGGATCAACCGGTTCAAACATAAGTGAATACGCCAACTGGGGGCTATTCATGGCACGTTTCACAAAAGTTGTAACAGATTTTTGCAATTTTAGTTTTGGCGATAAATCCGACCCGGCAATGGAAACAAGAATTCCAACTTCATGCTGAATCGCTGCCGACAAAACCTCAATCAAAATCTGGCTTTTGTTTTCAAAATATCGATATACCAGCCCTGTAGAAACGCCTGCGCGTTCTGCAATCGCCTGAATCGACGCCTCTTTAAAGCCCCCTTGAGTAATCAGTTCACGAGCAGACTGTAAAATCGACAAACGATTTTGTTCCATTCGTTCCTGCATCAGTGATGATCTTTTATAACTCATAATCTTATTCTCAACCAGATAAAATGAATTGTAAATCATTTTGTGAATATAGGTTCACTTTTTTAATTTTTCGTTGTATGTTAAAAAACAAGCACAACAAAAATGCTTTTGGACACAACAAATATAATCTCAGGATGGATGAAGAATGAATTTACAAAGCTTAGATTTCGGTTTGGATGAAACTCTTATTGCGCTTCGTGATTCAGTGGCCGCATTTTGCGCCAAGGAAATTGCCCCAATTGCCCAGCAAGTTGACCGTGACAATGAATTCCCGGCTCACCTCTGGAAAAAATTTGGTGATATGGGCCTACTTGGTTTAACGGTCAGTGAGGAATATGGCGGTACCAATCTGGGGTATCTGGCCCATATTATTGCCATGCAAGAAATTTCCCGTGCTTCAGCATCCATTGGTTTGTCCTATGGCGCCCATTCTAACCTATGTGTAAACCAAATTAAGCGAAATGGTAATGAAGAACAAAAACAGCGTTACCTGCCAAAACTGATTTCTGGCGAATATGTTGGTGCATTAGCAATGTCTGAGCCGAATGCCGGATCAGATGTGGTCAGCATGAAACTGAAAGCTGAAGATAAAGGTGATCATTATCTACTCAACGGTTCCAAGATGTGGATCACCAACGGCGGCGATGCTGATGTACTTGTGGTCTATGCCAAAACCGATTTACAAGCTGGCGCTAAAGGCATGACCGCCTTCCTGGTTGAGAAAAATATGCCAGGTTTTAGTCACGGCACTCATTTAGACAAACTGGGTATGCGTGGTTCCAATACCTATCCCCTGTTTTTTGACAATGTCGAAGTTCCGAAAGAAAACGTGCTTGGCGGTGTCGGCAATGGAACTAAAGTGCTGATGAGTGGTCTGGACTACGAACGTGCGGTTCTCAGTGCTGGTCCATTGGGTATTATGGATGCCTGCATGGATACAGTGATTCCTTATATTCATGACCGTAAACAGTTTGGTCAGGCACTCGGTGAATTCCAGTTGATGCAAGGCAAAATTGCTGACATGTACTCTACCTGGCTGGCATGTAAGGCACTGGTGTATGCCGTTGGTGCTGAATGTGACAAAGCCGAACATAGCCGTAGCCTGCGTAAAGACGCTGCCAGTGCCATTTTATATGCCGCTGAAAAAGCCACCTGGATGGCAGGCGAAACTATTCAGACCCTAGGTGGTAACGGTTATATCAATGAATTTGCTGCAGGCCGTTTATGGCGCGATGCCAAACTCTATGAAATTGGTGCCGGAACTTCCGAAATCCGCCGCATGCTCATTGGCCGTGAGCTCTTCAACGAAACAGCCTAAACCTGAACACTTAGAATAAAACAAGGATGTTCGTCATGAATCAGTTACAGAGCAAAATCAATATACGTAGTGAAGAGTTTAAGACCAACCAGGCTGCCATGCTGCAACTGGTCGATGACCTGAAACAGAAAGTAGAAAAAATTGCCTTGGGTGGTGGAGAAAATGCCCGCCAGAAACATCTGGATCGCGGCAAATTACTGCCGCGTGAACGGATTAATCATTTAATTGATCCAGGCACAGCTTTTCTGGAAATTGGTCAACTGGCTGCCTATCAGGTTTATCAGGATGATGTTCCTGCAGCAGGTGTAGTCGCGGGTGTGGGTCAGGTCAATGGTGTGACCTGCATGATCGTGGCCAATGATGCCACAGTCAAAGGCGGTACTTATTATCCCCTTACGGTGAAAAAGCATTTACGTGCCCAAGAAATTGCCGAACAGAATCATTTGCCATGTATTTATCTGGTCGATTCTGGCGGTGCTTATCTGCCTTTACAGGATGAAGTATTCCCGGATCGTGATCACTTTGGCCGTATTTTTTACAATCAGGCACGTATGTCGAGTCTAGGTATTGCCCAGATTGCTGTAGTGATGGGTAGCTGTACAGCCGGTGGTGCTTATGTGCCAGCGATGTCAGATGAAACCATTATTGTGCGCAATCAGGGTACGATTTTCTTGGGTGGCCCTCCTCTGGTAAAAGCAGCTACCGGTGAAGTGGTTTCTAGTGAGGATCTCGGTGGCGGTGATGTACATACCCGTTTATCTGGAGTTGCCGATCATCTGGCAGAAAATGATGAACACGCAATTGCCATTGCCCGCAACATTGTGGCGAACCTGAACAAAAAGCCAAATAAAACTGCAGATGAAATCGAAGCACCGCGTTTTGATAGTTCAGAGCTGTATGGCATTGTGCCAAGCGATGCCCGTAAACCATTTGATATCCGTGAAGTGATTGCGCGTATTGTCGATGGCTCACGTTTTGACGAATTCAAGGCACGTTTCGGGACTACCCTAGTGACTGGCTTTGCCAAGCTCTATGGAATGCCAGTTGGAATTATTGCCAACAATGGGATTTTATTCTCTGAGTCTGCGCAAAAAGGCGCACATTTTATTGAACTCTGTACCCAGCGCAATATTCCGCTGATCTTCCTGCAAAACATCACCGGCTTTATGGTGGGTCGTCAGTATGAGAATGAAGGTATTGCCAAAAATGGTGCCAAGCTGGTGATGGCCGTCGCGACAGCCAATGTGCCTAAACTGACTTTAGTGATTGGCGGCTCTTTTGGCGCCGGTAACTATGGCATGTGTGGTCGTGCTTACTCGCCACGCTTTATGTGGACCTGGCCAAACTCGCGTATTTCGGTGATGGGCGGTGAACAGGCTTCTAGCGTATTGTCAACTTTGAAACGCGATCAGATTGAGCAAAAAGGTGGAACCTGGTCAGCTGAAGAAGAAGACCAGTTTAAACAGCCAATTCGTGACCAATATGAACGCCAAGGCCATCCTTATTATGCTTCTGCGCGTTTATGGGATGACGGTGTCATTGATCCAGCGCAATCGCGCGAAGTCCTGGCCCTAAGTCTGGCTGCAGCGATGAATGCACCAATCCAGCCAACCAAATTCGGCGTGTTCCGCATGTAAGAGGTGACAAAAATGGACTATCAATTTTTACAGCTCGAGCAGCAGAATCAGGTAGCAACAGTCTGGATTAATCGTGCTGAATTGCACAATGCGTTTAACACCCAAGTCATTGAAGAGCTACATGCTTGCTTCCAGTCTTTAAATCAGCGTGATGATATACGCGTGGTGATTCTGGCAGGCCGAGGCAAAAGCTTCTCTGCAGGTGCAGACTTGAACTGGATGAAACAGGCCGGTCAGGCCTCACAGGCAGATAATGAAGCCGATGCTTTAAAACTAGCAAAAATGTTGCAAAGTCTGGCGACATTAAAACAACCCACCATTGCCCGTGTCCATGGTATTGCTTTTGGCGGCGGTATGGGTCTGGCATCCGCTTGTGATATCTGTATTGCCAGCACCGAAGCCAAGTTTGCAACTTCCGAAGTCCGTTTAGGTCTAGCACCTTCAACGATTAGCCCTTATGTGATTCGCGCGATTGGCGCCCGTCAGGCGTCACGTTATTTCCTGACTGCTGAGCGAATTTCAGCTGAACAGGCGAAAACCATTGGTCTGGCACATGAAGTGACTGCACCAGAACAGCTCGACAGCAAAATTGATGAGATTGTGGAAGCGCTCTTACTCGGTGGACCAGCAGCGCAAAACGCTTCAAAACAGCTGATTCAACTGGTTGATCAGCAAGTTCTGACTGAAGATCTGCTGCTTAAAACCGCACAGCATATTGCCCATGTTCGCCAGGGAGATGAGGCGAAAAATGGACTGAATGCATTTTTAAACAAACAAAGCCCGGCCTGGATCAAGACCACGGCATAACAACAAGAAGGATCGTAGGATGTTTGAAAAGATTTTAATTGCCAACCGTGGTGAAATTGCCTGTCGTGTAATTCGTACAGCGAAAAAGTTAGGCATCGCTACTGTTGCCGTATATTCCGATGCCGATGCACAGGCACAGCATGTCAAACTGGCAGATGAAGCCATCCATATTGGTGAATCGCCTGCTGCACAAAGTTATTTACAGATTGAACGTATTATTCAGGCAGCTAAAACTACCGGTGCTCAGGCCATTCATCCAGGTTATGGTTTCCTGTCTGAAAATGACCAGTTTGCCCTGGCCTGTCAGGACAACAATATTGTCTTTATTGGTCCGCCAGTGGATGCAATCTTAGCAATGGGTCTGAAAGCGACCTCTAAAGCACTGATGGAAAAAGCCGGTGTACCGTTAACTCCAGGCTATCATGGTACCAATCAGGATGCGGATTTCCTGAAACAGCAGGCAGACAGTATTGGCTATCCGGTACTGATCAAGGCTAGTGCTGGTGGTGGCGGTAAAGGCATGCGTCTGGTCGAGCGTAGTGAAGATTTCCTCAGTTCACTCGCTTCATGTAAAAGCGAAGCACGTTCCAGCTTCGGCAATGAAGATGTGCTGATTGAACGCTATGTCGTGCAGCCACGTCATATTGAAGTTCAGGTCTTTGGTGATACACATGGCAATTATGTGCATCTGTTTGAACGTGATTGCTCCGTGCAGCGTCGTCACCAGAAAGTTCTGGAAGAAGCACCAGCACCTAAAATGCCAGAAGACAAACTTGAAGCGATGCGCCAAGCCGCGATTGATGCTGCACGTGCCGTGAATTATGTTGGTGCGGGTACAGTCGAGTTCATCGTTGAACAAGATGGTACTGCCTACTTCATGGAAATGAATACCCGTCTACAGGTTGAGCATCCAGTCACTGAAATGATCACCGGTCAGGATCTGGTGGAATGGCAGCTACGTGTCGCGTTCGGTGAGCCTTTACCGAAACAGCAACATGAATTACAGATACACGGTCATGCGCTCGAAGCACGTGTCTATGCTGAAGAACCAGAAAAAGGTTTTATTCCTGCCATCGGTCAGATCAGCTATTTGCACTATCCAGAACAAAATGACAGCGTGCGTGTGGATAGTGGCATTGTCGAAGGTGATGAAATCAGCACCTATTATGATCCGATGATTGCCAAACTGATTGTTTGGGGCAAAAACCGTGAAGCGGCTTTAACCCAGATGCATCACGCCTTGGGTCAGTTCCATGTCGATGGACTCGGGAATAACATCGCTTTTCTTGATCGCTTAGTATTATGTGACTCATTTAAAAATGCCCATCTCGATACTGGCCTGATTCAACGCGAAGAAGAGTTCCTACTCAAACCATCTGCTGATATCAGCGCAGAATTAGTGGTCAGTGCCGCCTTGGTTGAACTGTTATCTCGTCTGGCTCAAAACCCGACGAGCAATAATCCTGTCTGGCAGCAAAAAGCATTTTGGCGTCTGAATCAGCAAAATAGCTACACAATCAAATTACAATGTAATGACGTTTTACGTGTGGTGAGCTTTAAAGCGCTAGAAAATAGCTTCCTGGCAAACCATGAAGGCCAGACACTCAATATCCAAGGTGAACTGCTCGATCAACACCTACTCCAGTTAAATCTTGCAGGTCAACAGCAGAAACTGGCATTTAGTCAGACTGAACATGGCATTACCCTGTTCCAGAATGGGCAAAGTTACAAGTTTACTTATCTGAAGTCTGATTTTAATGGCCAGGATGAACAAAGCACTGAAAACAATCTGACTGCACCAATGCCAGGTGTGATTACTCAGGTTCTGGTTGCGGCAAATGACAAAGTGAAAAAAGACGATGTACTGCTGACTTTGGAAGCAATGAAGATCGAATATACCATTCGCGCTCCGCATGATGGCATTATCGCAAACTCATACTTTCAAAAAGGTGACCAGGTTAAAGCTGGCGATGAACTGGTAGAGTTCCAGCCTCTAGCGGAGGAAGTTGCATGACAGATTTCGTTAAAATCGTAGAAGTCGGGCCACGCGATGGTCTGCAAAACGAAAAAACACCTTTAACACTAGATGACCGCAAAAACCTGATTCTGGATTTGATGAAAACAGGTTTACAGGCAATTGAAGTCGGTTCCTGTGTTTCAGCCAAATGGGTCCCACAGATGGCAGATAGCGATGTGCTATTTGCCAGCTTGCCTAAAGATCCGAATATCCAGTTCAGTTTACTGACGCCAAATATGAAAGGTTTTGAATCAGCGCTGGCTGTGGGTTGTAAAGAAGTTGCGGTATTTACCGCAGCTTCTGAAAGCTTTACTCGTAAGAACATCAACTGCTCTATTGATGAAAGCTTTAAAAAGTTTGCAGATGTGATGGCAGCTGCCAAAGCTAATGATGTCAAGGTTCGTGGCTATGTCTCTTGTATGGTGGACTGCCCTTATGAAGGTGCAATTGATCCGAAGCAGGTCGTAAAAGTTACGCAGCGCTTACTAGATATGGGCTGCTATGAAGTATCACTGGGTGAAACCATTGGTACGGCAACTCCAGATCGCGTGAAGAACGTCTGGGATGCCTGTCTTTCAGAAATTGATAGTAAAGCGCTGGCTGGCCATTTTCATAATACCTATGGCATGGCCATCGCTAATATTTACCAGTCACTATTACAAGGTATTCGGGTATTTGACTCCTCTATTGCCGGCCTCGGTGGCTGTCCTTATGCCAAAGGTGCTTCCGGCAATGTTTCAACTGAAGACCTGTATTACCTGCTCTCCAAGATGGGCTTTGAAACCGGTATTCAACTGGATACTCTGATGCAGACCAGCCGTAATATCAGTGAGGGTCTACAACGCAATAATCCCTCCAATTATGCCAATGCCTATTGGCAAAAAGCCTGTGCTTAAAAACTTGAAATAGCCGGACACTCTATAAGTCCTCATGGATAGAAATCAGCAGATCTTTAGATAAAAGAGATCTGCAAGAGAAGAATAAATCGAGGTAAAAATGTCAAATAAAGTGTATGACAGTGCAAAAGCCGCTTTAGACGGCGTGGTCCAGGATGGACATACTCTTGCAGTTGGCGGTTTTGGACTCTGTGGTATTCCAGAAGCCCTCATTGCAGCTTTAAAAGAAACCGGTGCCAAAAATCTGACCTGTATTTCCAATAATGCCGGTGTCGATGGCTTTGGCTTGGGACTATTGCTGGAAACCAAACAGATCAAAAAAATGATCTCTTCCTATGTGGGCGAGAACAAGGAATTTGAACGCCAATACTTAAGCGGTGAACTCGAAGTAGAATTGACTCCACAAGGCACGTTAGCGGAAAAATTACGTGCCGGTGGTGCAGGTATTCCCGCTTTCTATACCGCGACCGGTGTTGGAACCGTTATTGCTGAAGGTAAAGATGTCCGTGAGTTTAATGGCAAGTCTTATATTCTGGAAGAATCCTTAACTGCTGATGTAGCTTTGGTTAAAGCTTATAAGGCCGATAAAGCCGGTAACCTGATTTTCCGTAAAACTGCCCAGAACTTCAATCCGGTCTGTGCCATGGCTGGTAAAGTGACCATTGCTGAAGTCGAAGAAATTGTCGAGATCAGTGCCCTTGATCCAGATGAAATTCATCTTCCGGGCATTTATGTGAACCGGATTGTACTCAATACCCAACCGGAAAAACGGATTGAACAGATGACTTTAAAGGCGGAGGCTTGATCATGGCTTGGACACGTAATGAAATGGCGCAGCGCGCCGCACAGGAACTTGAAGACGGTTTCTATGTGAATCTAGGTATTGGTCTGCCAACCTTAGTTGCGAATTATATTCCAGAGAATATTAATGTCTGGCTACAGTCTGAGAATGGCCTGTTGGGTATTGGAGAATTTCCAACGGCAGATACTGTGGATGCCGACCTGATCAATGCTGGCAAACAGACCGTGACTGCCCGCAAAGGTGCATCTTTCTTTTCCAGTGCCGATTCCTTTGCCATGATCCGTGGCGGTCATGTCAATATCGCTATTCTGGGGGCTATGGAAGTCTCAGAAAATGGTGATCTGGCCAACTGGATGATTCCGGGCAAGAAGGTCAAAGGCATGGGTGGTGCCATGGATCTGGTTGCAGGCGTACAGAAAGTTGTGGTGCTGATGGAACACTGCGCTAAAGATGGTACGCCTAAAATTGTTTCACAATGTAGTCTTCCGCTTACTGGCCAGGCTGTAGTGAACCGGATTATTACTGACTTAGGTGTATTGGATGTCACACCTGAAGGTATTCAACTTGTAGAACTGGCACCCGATGTCAGTTTTGATGAAATTCAGAAAGTCACCGGTGTGCCTTTACTCCGTAAAGCAGCCTGATTGTTCCCAACCCTTAAAATGAAAATTTTTAAGGGTTTCTTTTTGGCTGAAGAAAGCCACTTCTTAATAACAAATGCAGAATAAATGGATTTTAATCATGCAAACTCAACAAAATATCTTGCAGCGCTTTGCCATGCGCGTCAGCGACTGGTCTGAAAAATGGTTTCCGGACTCTTATATCTTTGCCCTACTCGGTGTTATCATCGTTGCGATTGCCGCGATTGGCATTGGTGCACCGGCACAAGACATCGCGATTTCATTTGGTGACGGATTCTGGAGTCTGATTCCCTTTACCTTACAGATGTGTATGCTGATCGTGGTCGGTTATGTAGTTTCGGTTTCCAAACCGATGCAATTATTGATTCAGAAAATGGCGCGCATTCCTCATTCTGAACGTGGAGCTATCGTTCTCGTCGCCACAGTTAGCCTACTGATTTCCCTGATTAACTGGGCGATGAGTACAGTGCTAACTGCTCTTCTGGTGATTGCACTGGCGCAGCGTAAAGAGCTGAACATGGATTATCGTGCGGCTGCCGCAGCAGCGATTATCGGGATGGGCGCAACCTGGGCGCTCGGTATCAGCTCTTCTGCCGCACAATTACAGGCCAACAAATCCAGCCTGCCAGAACCTCTGTATAATCTGACTGGTGTGATTCCATTTACTGAAACGATTTTCCTGCCGCAATCCATGATTATGACAGCAGTCTTGATCATCGCCTCGATTGCCATTGCCTACTGGTCTGCGCCCAAAGGCAATCATATTAAAACCATTGATCACTTCCCGATCCAGATTGAAGAAGAAAAGACTGAAACCGTGATCCATAAACGGCCAGGTGACTGGCTTGAAAACTCGCCAATCTTAAGTATTCTGATTGTGGTTCTGGGTCTGGTCTGGATGTTTAACGAGTTTTCCAAGAGCAATCCGATTCTGGCAATCTCCAGCTTAAACACTTATAACTTTATCTTTCTGATTTTAGGTGTAGCTTTACATGGTACACCACGTAATTTTCTCAATGCCGTATCCAAAGCTATGCCGGCCATTTCAGGGGTGCTGATCCAGTTTCCGCTTTATGGCAGTATTGCCTTTATGATGACCAATGCCCTGAATTCTGCTGATCTTTCCCTGTCACATTATATCGCCGAATTCTTCGTGTCGATTGCGTCGCAGGAAACCTTTGCCATCGTTATGGGAATTTATTCTGCGATTCTAGGCTTCTTCATTCCTTCTGGTGGAGGAAAATGGATTATTGAAGCGCCTTATGTGATGCAGGCCGCACATGACCTGAAAGTACATCTGGGCTGGTCTGTCCAGATCTATAATGCAGCCGAAGCCTTACCCAATCTGATCAATCCTTTCTTTATGCTCCCCATGCTGGGAATCTTGAAATTAAAGGCTAAAGATGTAATTGGCTTTACAGTGACACAACTGGTCTTTCATCTTCCGTTGGTACTGTTCTTACTCTGGTTCCTGGGAAGAACTTTGACTTATACCCCACCTGTCTTCTCTTAATTCATAATAAATAAAAAAGGACGAATCATTCGTCCTTTTTTATGATGAAAGAATTATTTAGCTGGCTTTCTTTTCAACTACGCCTTCATTATCTACAGTATGGACACGATCATCTTCGGTACTCATAACTTCAAAAGTTACACGACGGTTTTGATACTGACCGTTCGAAGTCGCATTCGATTGAGCAGGCTGATTCGCCGCCATACCTACTGGTTGTAACTGCGCCGGGTTCACCCCTTTCTGCACCAGATAATTCACAATGGCTTGAGCACGTTTTAAAGATAGCTCCTGATTTTGAGTGCTGCTGCCTTCCGTATCAGTATGGCCCATCACGATTAGACGTACATCTTTGGCATATTGTAATAAAGCTGCGGTCTGATCCAGCAAGCTTTTATTCACTTCAGGAATTTCGGTGGAACCTGTCGCGAAATGAATAATTTGCAGGTTTAAGGCAGTTGCAACATCTAACGCCTCAATATTTTCCATCTGAAGTTCGTCTAAAGCTTTTTTAGCCTCGGTATTGGCTGTATTGATCGCCTCATCCATATCAACTGGTTTTTGGGTCACAACTTCTACATTTTTAGCCAGACCACGAATCTGACCCGCCAGACGCTGTGCATCTGCACTGTTCGCTGCCTGTACAGACACCTGATTACCTGCCCAAGTCAAAGTCACATTTGACATGCCTTGCAGTAATTTCAATACGGATGGAATTGTATCCTGATCAATAAATTCTGAGTGGTAATTTTCATTGGCTACTGCGCCACAGCCAATACTGTAATTAAAGATCTGTTTAATTTCATTTTGCAGAATTTGCATATATTTCGGATCATTCATCTGTACCTGACAGTTGACAATTTCACCTTGGCTACCGGTGCTGATTTTTAAAATTGCAGGGTTCGTTGCAGCAGCTTCGCTTACCGCCTGAGCATTTCGTAATTCATCCGGATCATCATCACGCAGGCATCCACGGAAGAAGAATAAGATAATTGCAGCAATAATCACGAGGAGAATAAATGGCCAGAACACTACTGCTTTTTTCTCTTCAGTCAGTTCCGGCTCTGCCTCCGGTTCGGAAGCCCGACCCGGTGCGCGGTTCAGGTTTTGTCCCGCCAGCGGAGATACACCTAAAGATGCCATTATAGGACCGGCCCATACTGGTAATGCCCGTTGAATCGAGTCTGCATGGGTATCTAACAAATGGCCTACCGCTTCAGCAGTGGGTGCACCCGCTTCTGCCTGCAAGAAGTTCATGGTTGGAACAATTGCCCGGTTCAGGGTCTGTTCAATTTCATCTTGAGGTGCAGTTGAATCTAACTGAGCCAGGAATTGTTGTTTTAGGGTCGGATTATTATTAAATAATTCATCAATCTTGGGATTAAGTTGCTGCCCCAGACTTTCAATCCAGGCCGGTCTTGCACGAAGAATACTTAACAATACAGGATAGAATTGGGCTAAGGACTGATCCTTGACAAATAGATGTTCTGTTTCACCTTGCAGCACAATGGCGGTCACATCACTCTTTAAACGTTCAATTAAATCTGTATTCATCAAGATCACCATTATTCTGATTTATAATGTTTAATATTTAATCAGTGTAGCGACCCACCCTCTTTGGAATGTTAATAATTGTACTGATATCATAAAGTTTCACTGTTTATGTATGGCTAACTTTTCTAGTATTTTGATTAAGATATAAAAAAGTCAGCCGAAGCTGACTTTTTGTAAACGCGAAATGTAAGTGTTATGCAGCAATAAAAGTTTGCAGCACTTTACCTTTCACTTTTTGATTGAGCAGTGGTGTATTTTTACCTTGAGAAACGATCGTTTCTTTGCTCAACGTCCATTCCTGTTCTGGATCAACCAGTACCCAACCAGCTTCTGCCTTCCAGCGATTAAACATGTTAGCGACTTTCGCGGGAGCAACTGTGACTTTCTCCACCCATTCTAACGACGTAAAGAAACCTTCATTCACCAGTTGGATACCGAACGGTACGTAGGTATCAAAAGCGGTAAAACCAGGCTGTGTCTCTGCGAACGGTGCCATTTTGGCAGAGCTGCTTAGTGGTTCATGATGGGTACAGATCGCATCAATCACACCAGATTTTACGCCCTGACGCAGTAATTCTTTGTCAGATTCAGAACGTAATGGCGGACGCACATGTGCAAGAGAGTTAAAGCCATCAATCAGATGGTCAGTCAGATGTAATTGATGCATTGCGACATCACAAGTGACTGGCAAGCCTTTTTCTTTGGCAATACGGATCAGTTCTACTGATGCACCACAAGATAACAAACCGAAATGAGCGCGTACTTTAGTCGCTTCAATCATGAGCAGGTATTTGGCAATGGCCACAGTTTCAGCTAATGCCGGAATCATTGGCAAACCTTGGCGTGAAGCAATAAAGCCTTCATGCACACAGCCATCTTTGGCAATTTGCGGCTCTTCTGCATAGAACACTACAGTCAGGTTTAAGCCCGCTGCGTATTCAAGTGTACGCAATACCACATCATCATTGGCAAACGGCGCACTGGCATTAGAAACCGCAGTACATCCGCCCTTTTTCAAACCTGCCATATTGGCCGGTTGCTGACCTTGCAGACCTTGAGTTTGCGCACCGATCACCTGTAAATAAATACCACCATCCAGCATGGCTTTTTCAACCAGACCATGAATCAGCGCACCATTATCCTGCACAATCGGTTTGGAATCTGGCGGGGTAAATACATGCAGAATACCGTTTTCACGTGCAGCCTTACCTTCAGACTTTAAAGTTCCGTGTTGCTGCTGACCCGGTTCACGTAAACGTGCGCATAGATCCACCATGGTTGGCATCAGCCATTTGCCCTGTCCATCAATGGTTTCAGATACGTTAGCAGTCTCTGCAACACGTTTACCATTTTCCAGATAAACCGTTTCGACTGAATCAGTGTTTTGGATTGGGTCAAGAACACGGACATTTTCAATTTTTACAATAGACATGACTTATTCCTTATACCGCAATCGCTTCAATCAAACCCTGTTCCTGTAACTGACCCTGCATCGCAAGAGCCAGTACCGCCATACGTACTGCAATCCCGTTAGTAACCTGTTTCAGAATCACGGATTGCGGACCGTCTGCAATACTGGAATCAATTTCCACACCACGGTTCATTGGTCCTGGATGCATCACGATACAATCCGGCTTGGCCATGGCGAGACGTTCTTTATTCAGGCCATACATTTTGTAGAATTCAGCCTGAGAAGACAGCGCTGGCGAATCAATACGCTCGTTTTGAATACGTAAGGTAATGATTACATCACAGTCTTTGATGCCATCTTCCATTTTATTAAACAGGCGTACATCTTCACTGTAGTCATCAAAACCGTATGGCAACAACGTATTCGGTGCAATCACGCGAATATCTTTACAGCCTAAGGTTTGCAGTGACGCCACATCTGAACGTGCTACACGCGAATGCTTGATATCGCCAATAATCGCAATCGACATATCTTCGAATTTTTTATTGGTCTCGCGGCGAATGGTCAGCATATCCAGCATCGCTTGAGTTGGATGGGCATGACGGCCATCGCCTGCATTAATAATGGCGACATTTGGACAGACATCTTTGGCAATAAAGTGTGCTGCACCTGAAGATGAATGACGTACCACGAAAATATCTGCCGCCATAGCTTCAAGATTCCACAAGGTATCACGTAAAGTTTCACCTTTAGAGGTACTTGAACGGGCAATATCGATATTCAGCACGTTGGCAGACAGACGTTTGGCCGCTGCCTCAAAAGTAGTACGCGTTCGGGTAGAATTTTCAAAAAATAAGTTCATCACCGTTTTGCCTTCGAGCAAATTATTGGTGATCAGCTGATTTTGGTCATTAAAAAAGGACAACGCAGTGTCCAGTATTTTTGTAAGAGTTTCTTTAGAAAGACCTTCGATGGTCAGGAAATGTTTAAGATTACCTGCTTTGTTGAGTTGAATCTGGCTCGGTGTATGCAATGCCGCCAAGTGCATGAGAGATTCCTTATACGTTAAGTCAACGTATTATACAGAGATTAGCGAATCTTTATAGTTGATAAAGAGCTCAGTTGTACAAAAACCATCTCAGTAATAAGAATGGAAATTTAAATTCCCATGCATTTTTTCAATAAGATAATTTAACCTGTTTATCTATATGCTTGTTTTTTCATTTAAACATGAGTGCTTCAGTCTGGAGCATCCACACCCAATCCCCCCAATTAGCGCAATGCGCCAATATAATGATGTGAAACCTGTGCGCGATAGATATCTTCTTCACTTGGTTCTACAGAAATCAGTTCCTTTTCCGCCTGTTCTTCAGCCTGCAGTTCTGAAAATGACGATAAATCCAGAGTGGTTTTTAAGCGGTTGACCAGATGTAAAAGCTCAGGATCTTCAGTCTGCTCTGCCAGCCCAATCACATGCTTTGCATAGTGGATATTTTCTGCAAGATACATGGCATCAATTACTCGTCCAGTTACTCGTCTTAAACGTGCGTAGATCAAGGTAGCGATTGAAAATGCCTCATTCCTGCGTAATTGAAGATCCAACATCTAAGCCCCTCCGAAATAATAATTAAGAATAAAGATGAAGCTGTAATGATTCCCCTCAGCATTACAGCTTGATTGATATTAGATAAAGCAATAAACGTACCAAAATTAATAAATAAGTTATGTGAGTTATAAATTGATATGAATGAAAACTGATCTACCCCGGAGCAATATTAGGTCAGCGTCTTTTTTGTTTTAGATTCGATCTTCGTCTGGCTAATCAATTCTTAATCTCGATCACTTGACATAAGTGACCCAATTTTAGCTTTTACTTTTAGAGTAATGCTGATGCCATGAGGTGCATATGAACAACCCTGCATCAGATCCATCACATCATTAATCCGATTATTTATCTTTCTAAATTACACATACAACATGGTCGCAATTGAAGAGCTAGATTGCGAATTAGTTTTAATACCTACTAGATATCCGTCTGTAAAATAAAAGATTTAATTAAAAATCCACCTTATTGGTATTGTGTAGTCTTACATATCTCGTAAATTTTCAGTTTGCTTTTTAAGTCAACATTTAGCGCTTTTTAGGATAAATAACACTAGGCTGCATGTGCTCGAATTTAAAAAATTTCCAAAGCTTTAACAGGCAAAATACGCTAAACTGAGCGCAGTTTTTTATTTATTCTTTTCCGGTCTCTCTATTTTATGAATACCTCTTCACGTTTAAGCAATTATTGGGTCACCTGTGCCGATGGTCTGGAAACCTTATTAGAAGAAGAAATCAAAGGTTTAGGTGTTCAGGATATTGAACGTTTCCCAGGTCGTCTGACCTTCAAAGGCACGCTTGAAAATGCTTACCGCATCTGTATGTGGTCTCGTCTGGCTTCTCGTGTCCTGATGCCAATTCATACGCATGAAATCGAATTCTCCCACGATGCGCGTGATGTTGCAGAAGAGCTTTATGAAGGTGCGATGAGCTTCGACTGGTCACTGATTTTTGCACCACAAAGCACCTTCGCAATTCGTCTGCATGTTGAACGTGATATTAAGGTCAACACCCAGTTTGCAACTCTACGTGCCAAAGATGGCGTCGTCGATTCCTTTATGGAAGCTGTGGGCAAGCGTCCAAGTATTGATACCAGACAGCCAGAAATCACCATGTATATTCTGGCTGGTAAAAAAGCTCATACCTACTGCCTGGACCTTTCTGGTGATTCGCTGCATAAACGTGGCTATCGTCGCTTTATGACTGAAGCACCAATCAAGGAAAACCTGGCAGCAGCGATCCTGCAAAAAGGTGGCCTGAAAGACATCAACCCGGATATCGTGGTTGATCCTATGTGTGGTTCAGGTACCTTTATTATTGAATCTTTAATGATTCTGACTGATCGTGCACCAGGCCTGGTACGTCGTTTCGGCTTTAACGGCTGGAATGGTCATGACCATGAACTGTGGATGGGTATTAAAGCCGAAGCTGCTGAACGTCATAAAGCTGCGCTGGAAAATCCATTACCAAAATTTTATGCCTTCGATGCTGACTGGGAAGCGGTAAAAGCCACTAAACAGAATATTATTGCTGCAGGTTTTGAATCAGCCCTCGACCAGATCAAGATCGAAGAGCGTACTTTAAATGATTGGCCAGATTTCCAGGCGGAAAGCAAAAAAGTCTTCTTCGTCACCAACCCGCCGTACGGTGAGCGTCTGGGTGATAAGGCATCTAACCGTGCCTTGTATCTGGGTCTGTCTAATCTGCTACAAAAGAATTTCCCGAATCAGAAAGCGGCAGTCATTGCTGCTCAGGTGGAACAGGCCGATGTCTTAGCGTTCAATGATCCACAAATTCTGCGTTTGATGAACGGTAAACTGCCAATCTATATCCGTTTCGGTACTATAAAACCGGCAGCAGTCACACGTCCATTCCTGGAAAGCTGGCAGCCACAACAATTCGAGCCGATCGAAGGTGCGATGGAATTTGCTAACCGTCTGACCAAGAATATGCAAACTCTGAAAAAATGGGCAGTAAAAGAAAATATTCACTGTCTGCGTTTGTATGATGCTGACCTACCGGACTTTAACGTAGCCGTTGACCTGTACGGTGAACGTCTGCATGTTCAGGAATATGCACCACCGAAAAAGATTGATCCTGAAAAAGCCAAAAAACGTTTTAACCTAGCTTTGCAAGCAATTCGTGCCGTGACTGGTTTGGGCCGTGATGCGATCTTTATCAAGACCCGTGCCCGTCAGGAAGGTAAAAACCAGTACACCAAGCAAAGTACCGCGTCTAAACGTTTTATCGTACAGGAAGGCCAAGCCAAGATTCTGGTCAACCTGACCGACTATCTGGATACCGGTCTGTTCCTGGATCACCGTCAGATGCGTTTGCGTATTGCTAAAGAAGCCAAAGGTAAGCACTTCCTGAATCTGTACAGCTACACCTCTACCGCGAGCTTACATGCAGCTTTAGGTGGTGCAGCGAGTACTACCAGCGTGGATTTGTCTAATACTTATTTGAACTGGTCAAAAGAGAACTTTGTTCTAAACGGCCTGACTGTAGACCATGCCGATCAACAACATCAATTCTTTGCATCTGACTGTTTTGAATGGCTGAAAGAAGGTCATGAACAATATGACCTGATCTTTATCGATCCACCGACATTCTCTAACTCGAAAAAATTCTACGGGACTTTCGACGTTCAGCGTGACCACGTCTCTTTATTGAAACGTGCCATGAACCGTTTAACCACTGACGGTACGTTGTATTTCTCGAACAACTACCGTGGTTTCGAAATGGATGAAATGATTGAAGGTTTATATGACGTGGAAGAAATCACGCATGAAACCATTGGTCCAGACTTCAAGCGTAACCAGAAAATTCACCGTGCCTGGAAAATTACTCATCCAAAAATGTAAGGTGTGAATATAAGATAAAGAAAAACCCAGCCTAGGCTGGGTTTTTTTGTTGCGAGGAGAACTTCTATTAGCTGAGTTTCATTTTTTCAAAGACCAGTTCGCCGCTTTCACCACGAACGACGATGGTATCACCAGGGCCAAACTCACCTGCCAGGATGCTTTGTGCCAAGCCATTTTCAATACGTTGCTGGATCGCACGTTTTAATGGACGCGCACCATACAACGGATCGAAACCAGCTTCGATTAACTGATCGAAAGCACTGTCATCCACAGACAGACGCATATCGCGTTCTGCCAGACGTTGACGCAAGCGGTTCAACTGGATATCGGCAATACCACGAATCTGGTCTTTTTCCAGCGCATGGAACACCACCAGCTCATCAATACGGTTGATAAATTCCGGACGGAAATGTTCTGATACCGCATTCATCACCACTGTACGGACTTCTTCACGAGTTGCTTTATCGCCCAGTTCACGGACATCCTGTGAACCCAGGTTCGAAGTCATCACAATCACGGTATTTTTAAAGTCCACCACACGGCCTTGCGAGTCGGTCAGACGGCCGTCATCCAGCACTTGCAGCAGAATGTTAAATACATCCGGATGCGCTTTTTCGACCTCATCGAATAACACCACGCTATATGGTTTACGGCGCACCGCTTCAGTCAGCACACCACCTTCTTCATAACCGACATAGCCCGGAGGTGCACCGACCAAGCGGCTCACCGAATGTTTTTCCATAAATTCGGACATGTCGATTCGGATCATGGCATCGTCACTGTCGAACAGGAAGTTCGCCAAGGCTTTGGTCAATTCTGTTTTACCTACACCTGTTGGGCCCAAGAACAGGAATGAACCACTTGGACGGTTTGGATCTGACAAGCCGGCACGTGAACGACGTACAGCATTCGATACAGCTACTACGGCTTCTTCCTGACCAACAACACGGTTATGCAGGAATTCTTCCATATGCAGCAGTTTGTCACGCTCACCTTGCAGCATTTTCGCTACCGGAATACCGGTCGCAGCACTGACTACTTCAGCGATCTCATTGTCAGTGACTTTGTCACGTAGCAGTTTTGGTGCTTCGCTTTCTTCAGCCCCTTCAATGCGTTCCAGCTGTTTTTGCAGCTCCGGAATTACACCATACTGATAACGTGCTGCTTCAGCCAGATCACCTTCACGCTGGGCTTTTTCCAGAGCAATGCGAGCCTGATCCAGTTTCACCTGAATGTCTTTGTTGCCTGCTACCAGCGCTTTATCGGCACGCCAGATTTCTTCCAGTTCGCTGTACTCTTTCTCTACAGTGGCAATCTGCTCTTCCAAGTGTTTCACTTCACCCTGCGCACCAGAATCTGCATCTTTTTTCACCGCTTCAAGCTGCATCTTCAGCTGAATCAGACGGCGTTCGAGTTTATCCAGTGCTTCAGGTTTAGAATCCAGCTCCATTTTGATACGGGATGCTGCTTCATCAATCAGGTCAATGGCTTTATCCGGCAATTGACGGTCAGTGATGTAACGATGTGACATTTTCGCCGCAGCAATAATTGCTGAGTCCAGAATCTGCACACCATGGTGAGTCGCATAACGGTCTTTCAGACCACGCAGGATCGCAATGGTGTCTTCCACGCTTGGCTCATCCACCAGCACTTTCTGGAAACGACGCTCTAAGGCTGCATCTTTTTCAATGTACTGACGGTATTCATCCAGAGTCGTTGCACCGACACAGCGTAATTCACCGCGCGCTAATGCAGGTTTCAGCATGTTACCCGCATCCATAGCACCATCACCTTTACCGGCACCGACCAATGTATGCAGCTCGTCAATGAACAGGATGATTTCGCCTTCATGTTTAGCCAGATCTTTCAGAACAGCTTTTAGACGTTCCTCGAACTCACCACGATATTTGGCACCAGCTAACAATGAACCCAAGTCCAATGACAGAACGCGTTTGCCTTTCAGTCCTTCTGGAACTTCACCATTGACAATACGTTGTGCCAGACCTTCGACAATCGCAGTTTTACCGACACCTGGCTCACCGATCAGTACCGGGTTGTTTTTGGTACGGCGTGACAGCACCTGAATCGTACGACGGATTTCATCATCACGACCAATCACCGGGTCAAGTTTGCCTGCCATGGCACGTTCAGTTAAATCAATCGTATATTTATTCAGTGAGTCCCGTTGATCTTCATGATTATTGCTCATGACTTTTTCATCGCCTCGAATTTGATTAATAACCTGTCGTAAAGTTTCTGTTTTTACGCCAACACTGTTTAATAAGGTTTTGGTGGCACCCGTTTCTGCAAGTGCCAGTAATACCCAGTCAGTGGACAGGAACTCATCTCCTGCTTTCTGTGCATAACTGTCCGCAAGATGCAGGGCTTTGGCTGCTTCCTGACTGATATTGATATCGGCAGAGGGATTACCGAGCGTAGCTACATTATTTAGCGCAGTTTGTACTTTGCTTTGCAGTTCACGCAGGTTCGCTCCTGCCTGTTGCAGCAAGCTCACATTCGATGCTTCTTCCATCAAGGTGGACAAGATGTGAATCCCTTCAATGGCAGCATGATCCTTGCTCATTGCCAGAGATTGCGCATCGGAAAGGGTTTGCTGTAAGCGATTAGTAAATTTCTCAAAACGCATTCTTGTTATTCCTCACAACAAATTTTCTACTTGATAAATATATGGGTGCTGGAAATAAAATTTCAAATAATTTTTTTATTTATTTTTCAAAAACTTAATTTAATAATGGACAGAGTTATCAGTATTAATATTGGTATTCCAGGAAAATATTTCAAGTGAGCGAAAGTAGAATTTTTAAAGTGAAGATCAATAATTAATATCTGATTTAATTGACTCTGCTATTTTTCGGCTGGGTAGAAAATAGAGAAAGACTTTTAGTGCGGTTGCAAGCGTCCTAGTAATCGCAATACTGCACTCAAACCATGTTCTGTTTGTATCAAGGATCTTGGCGTTTGCTCATCCAAAAGCTTGTTAGGCGAATTGATAAACTGGCGCATCCAGCTCAAGTCTCCACCAGTCAGACTAAATAATGCCTGATAGATATTGATTAAAATTATTGCTCTTTTACCTGCGGTAGTATCTGGTTCTAATTCTTTTTGATTTATGATTGACGATAATTCTGCTTTAGATAGATCCAGAACTAATGCAAGCTCAAATTCTTGCAATTGCAACTGTTCAGCGAGATTGAATATTGCTATAGCTAATACTTGGGATTTAGAAATATCCGTTTCATTATTCATTTTTGTCAAATTCTATTGATGAATCTTGTTTTGATTATGCTGCCTTTATCCTTTTCTTGCTATATTGTTTGTCATTAAATCTGATCCTTTATTGAAACAATAAATACCCTCACTTGGAGGGCATTTAAAGAGAACAATTAAACGATTATGGTGCCGGATTGGGCTGCTGACGGTGAATCACTTCAATGCCCTGCAAGACTTCTTCAGACAGATTCACGTCAAACGCCTGAATGTTTTCTTTGAGCTGATCCAGATTGGTCGCACCGATAATGGTACTGGTCACGAAGAACTGCTGTTTAATGAAAGCCAGTGACAACTGGGTTAATGTCAGGCCATGCTGCTCAGCCAGTTGTGCATATTGCTCGACGGCCCACTCGCTTTCCGGATTGCTATAACGGCTAAAACGAGAGAATAAAGTCACACGTGCATTGGCTGGACGTGCACCATTGCGGAATTTACCAGTCAGATAACCAAATGCCAGCGGTGAATAAGCCAACAAACCCACACCTTCATATTTGGCAATTTCCGACATGCCAATTTCATAAGTACGATTCAGTAGGCTATATGGATTTTGCACGCTAACAAATTTGGACAGTCCCAGTTTCTCTGCCAGATGCAGGAACTTCATGGTGCCCCAAGGGGTTTCATTCGACAGGCCAATATAACGGATACGACCCTTCTTAATTTCGTCATGCAAAGCCGTCAGGGTTTCTTCCAGATTCGTTACGGCACGATCATCTGCAGCTTCTGCATTGCCATAACCCAGCTTGCCAAAGAAATTAGTCGCACGCTGTGGCCAGTGCAATTGGTACAGATCGATATAATCAGTTTGCAAACGTGACAATGAATTATCAATTGCTGATGCAATTTCCGAAGCCACGAACTTAGTCTGACCATCACGGATATGGCTCCCACCTTGTGACGGACCCGCAATTTTCGAAGCTAAAAACAGTTTGTCACGACCACCGCGTGAAGCAATCCAGTTACCAATAATGCGTTCAGTTGCACCCTGCGTTTCTGCCTTAGGTGGCACTGGATACATTTCTGCGGTATCCCAGAAATATAAACCTTGATCCAAGGCATAGTCTAATTGCTGAAAAGCCTCTTCCTGAGTATTTTGCTCACCAAAAGTCATGGTGCCCAAACAGATTTCTGGCAATAAGATTCCCGTATCCGCCAATGGTCTGAATTGCATAAAAATGTCCTTTAAGTTTATCTGTTATTTATCAAGAGCAAGTGTGCTATAGCCTATCGGAATTATAAGACGGACTTAAATCATCTTTTCTAACAAGCTTGTGCCAATTTGTTATGTTCTAAATCAGGCTGAAATTTTTAAACAGGAATAAAAAAAGCAAACCCGAAGATTTGCTTTTTATCGTGCTTTTGGCTTATTCGTCTTCGAACTCGCCAGCACCCAGTGCTTCAGGTTCTTCCAGCGATGCATCAAAAATCAGAATCGCCTTACCATCGGTTTCAATCATGCCCTGTTCTTCTAGAGTTTTTAGAACACGACCGACCATTTCACGTGAACAGCCTACAATACGGCCGATTTCCTGACGGGTAATACGGATTTGACGACCATTTGGCAAGATCATCGCTTCTGGCTGAGATGACAGGTCAATCAGACAACGCGCAATACGACCAGATACATCAATAAATGCCAGGTCAGTCACTTTACGTGTGGTATTTTTCAGACGGCGAACCAGCTGGGCAAAAACTGCATAGCTAAGGTCTGGATATTGTTTGCTAATTTCATGAAAGTTTTCATAGGTAATTTCAGCAATTTCACAGACATCACGAGTACGCACTTCCGCAGTACGCTGTGGATTTGCTTCGAAAAGACCCATTTCCCCAAAGAAGTCTCCCGCATTTAAATAAGCTACCACAATCTCACGTTCATCATCTTCACGAAGAATGATAGACACAGACCCCTTCAGAATTAAATACAGAGATTTAGATTCTGACCCTGCATCCACGATCGTGGTACGTTTTGGATAGCGATTGATATATGCACGTTTTAATAACGCTTTCACTGATACAGGTAGTTGCCCCGGCGAAAGTGCGTCTGTGCTTAATTGTGAAAAGTTTGAAGTCATGCTTACAGTTCCGAATATGGATAATTTATAGATCGCACAAGACCTAATGTGAACTTGTCACACAGTGGGATTGAAATTCCTTATCAACCCAATTTATGTTAGTGTACAGTTACTTCGTAAATTTATAGCTTTTTTTAGGTAGTTGCAATGCAAACGAGTGTTCATTGGCTAGAGAATGTTGCTTTTGAAGCAAAAACTCAAAGTGGTCACAGTATCATCATGGATGGTTCACCTGAATATGGCGGTGAAAACCGTGGTCCTCGCCCAATGGAACTGATTTTAACCGGTCTGGGCGGTTGTGCTTCTTTTGACATTGTGACAATTTTAAAGAAAGCACGTCAGGAAATTACTGATGTTCGCTGTGAATTAAAAGCAGAACGCGCCGATACAATTCCTGCAGTATTTACCAAAATCCATCTACACTTTGTGGTCAGCGGTAAAGGCATCAAAGAGAAACAAGTCGCTAAAGCGGTAGAGCTTTCTGCTGAGAAATACTGCTCTGCCAGCAAAATGCTGTCTGATGGTGGTGTCGAAATCACCCACGATTTTGAAATTGTAGAAGTGGAATGATCCGCTAATTTCATTAAAAAAGCAGTCTTCGTGGCTGCTTTTTTTACGTCATTTTTTGAGTGAAATACTGCTGGTCATCTTCAAAAATCACCAGATTTTCAGGCAGTCTTAAAGCCCCAAGATGATGAGCATACTCAGCCTGTTGCTGTCGGTCACGATAACGCCTGCCTACTGAATAGTCCACACAGAATACATTCTGCTGCTGTCCAAACCATTGCAGGGCATCAATATGCTTAAACAGACCGGATTTTTCTTCGGTGGTTTTAAAGTTTCGCCAATAATGGCCAATCACGACAGGTATCGTATCTGTATAACACTCCCACCATGGCAAACGATCAATCATGCGCCAGCGTCCCCCTGCATAGACTGGACGTTGCGCAATTTTCTCTGCGCCTGAGCTTAAGGTACGAATCGGATTTTGCATCTGGTCGCGTAACTCTTTCTCAGCGATATATTTTAATAAGGGAATGCTAGCTGCTGGATCCTTGAATTGTCCTTGGTATTGCTGCTGTTCACTCTGGATATATTCATCAAAGCCTAACGTCTGCAACTCAAGCTCATTTTTCAGGACAAAATAATCATAAGCCTGTCTGATTGAATTAAAAGGAACAGATTTCAATTGTTGAATTGCCTGCGTATCCCAGCAAGCATGCACAATTCTTAAATGGGGTGCATCTAGAGCCAAAGGCAGGCTGTTTAGAAATTCTAGAATCCATGCACGATCCTGAATTGAAGCCTGAACTGAATCAAAAGTTTTGAGATCATCCTGATGCGGTGAACCAAAAAACCAGCCATTGCCTTCCCGTAGCGTATCGGTTAACAAGTTGATTTCATGATTACCTAGAATGCATTGCGCATTGCCATTTTCTATTAAGGTTTTAACCTGTCTGATGACAGCGATACTGTCTGGTCCACGATCACACAGATCCCCGACAAAAATCAGTTTACGCTGTTCAGAATGACGACCTTGCAGATCGTAGCCCAATACTTCTAACAATTGTTGCAGCGCGTCGATCTCACCATGAATATCGCCAATAATATCCACCGGACCATCAAAAGTCTGCTGTATGAATATCTGATTACTCATGGCTCTACCCTACCCAGGTCAATAAAACCTTTTTTAATATAGCGTTTATACTTTAAATCAATATAACAAGTTCAGAATTATTTTTTAATCATTTCGATTATTCAATCAAATGACAATAGATCAGAAACTTAACTGGAATGTCTTTTCTTCATTTCTTATCTAAATGTATATCTAAAAACAATAAAAAACCGGCGCCTAAGCACCGGTTTTATTCACTTTACGAGCTTTAAAGCTAGTACAGCCTGATTAAGCGTTTAGTGACTCAATGATTTGGTTCAATGTAGCACTTGGACGCATTACAGCATTTACTTTCGCAGGATCAACCGCATAGTAACCACCGATATCTACAGATTGGCCTTGAACTGCATTCAATTCGCTTACGATCTTCTCTTCATTTTCAGCAAGAGATTGAGCGATCGGTGCAAATTTCGCTTTCAATTCTGCATCTTCGTCTTGCGCTACAAGTTCTTCAGCCCAGAATTTAGCTAGGTAGAAGTGGCTGCCACGGTTGTCTAGCTCGCCAGTACGACGTGAGGGAGACTTGTCATTGTCAAGCAATTTACCAGTCGCAGCATCCAGTGTTTTCGCAAGCAGTTTCGCACGTGCATTGTTTTCTTTAATGCCCATTTCTTCCAGAGAAACAGCCAATGCCAAGAACTCCCCTAGAGAATCCCAACGTAAGTGGTTTTCTTCTACCAACTGTTGTACGTGTTTAGGCGCAGAACCACCAGCACCAGTTTCGTACATACCGCCACCTGCCATTAAAGGCACGATAGACAGCATTTTCGCAGAAGTACCAAGCTCCATGATTGGGAACAAGTCAGTCAGGTAGTCACGCAGGATGTTACCAGTTACAGAAATAGTATCCAGACCGCGAGCAACACGTTCAAGTGTGTAACGCATCGCACGTACTTGAGACATGATTTGGATGTCTAAACCTTCTGTATCGTGGTCTTTCAGGTATGTTTGAACTTTTTTGATCAGTTCGTTTTCGTGTGGACGGTACGGGTCAAGCCAGAAGATAGCAGGCATGCCAGAGTTACGTGCACGAGTCACAGCCAGTTTCACCCAGTCGCGGATCGGTGCGTCTTTCACCTGGCACATACGCCAGATATCGCCTTCTTCCACGTTTTGAGACATCAACACTTCACCTGTTTCAAGGTCAGTGATGTTCGCAACACCAGCTTCTGGAATTTCGAAAGTCTTGTCGTGAGAACCGTATTCTTCAGCTTTTTGAGCCATCAGACCAACGTTAGGAACTGTACCCATAGTACGTGGGTCGAAGTTACCATTCCATTTACAGAAGTTGATCATTTCCTGGTAAATACGTGCGAAAGTAGATTCAGGCATGACTGCTTTACAGTCGTAAGGTTTACCATCAGCACCCCACATTTTACCGCCAGTACGGATCATTGCAGGCATAGAAGCATCTACAATCACGTCGTTTGGAGAATGGAAGTTAGTAATACCTTTTGCTGAATCAACCATCGCAAGTGCTGGACGGTGTTCTTGACATGCGTGAAGATCTTCAATGATTTCTTCACGTAAAGAAGTCGGTAAAGATTCGATTTTTTCGTAAAGACCAGCCATACCGTTATTTACGTTAATGCCTAGCTCGTCGAACAGTTTACCGTGTTTCTCAAATGCATCTTTGTAGTAAATACGCACACAGTGACCGAATACGATCGGGTGTGACACTTTCATCATGGTCGCTTTAACGTGTAAAGAGAACAGAATGCCAGCTTCTTTACAATCTTCTAATTCTTTTTCATAGAAGTCGCAAAGTGCTTTTTTGCTCATGAACATTGAGTCGATGATTTCGCCATCTTGAAGCGCAACTTTTGGCTTAAGAACGATAGTTTCACCAGACTTGGTAATCAGTTCCATTTTCACATTACGCGCACGGTCTAAAGTCATAGACTTTTCACCATGGTAGAAGTCGCCTTCTTGCATGTGTGAAACGTGAGTTTGTGACCAAGGTTTCCATTCACCCATAGAATGTGGGTGTTTTTTCGCGTAGTTTTTCACTGCTGTCGGCGCACGACGGTCAGAGTTACCTTCACGAAGTACCGGGTTCACTGCTGAACCTAAGCACTTGCTATAACGCGCTTTAATTGCTTTTTCTTCTTCAGTAGTCGGGTTTTCTGGATAGTCAGGCAGTGCATAGCCCTTAGACTGAAGTTCTTTAATACATGACGTCAACTGAGCAACAGATGCACTAATATTAGGGAGTTTAATGATATTAGTATCTGGATCTTGGGTAAGACGACCTAATTCTGCCAGGTTATCTGAAACTTTCTGCTCATCGCTTAGATAGTCTGCGAATTCTGCAAGTACGCGTGCGGCTACAGAGATGTCTGTCTTAACAATCTCAACGCCCGCCGGCTTAGTAAAGGTCTCAATGATCGGCAGTAGAGAGTAAGTCGCCAATAATGGCGCCTCGTCGGTCAGTGTGTAAATGATTGTTGACTTTCCACCAGCCATATATAGCCCCTTGCTTTGGATTGAGTTTCTGATCATCAGGCTTTTGGCCTAATTTCAGCGAACCGGTTACTTAAATAAACTTTGAAAGTAGTGGTGCTGGTTGCACCTCAGTCAAAGGAATATCAATACATATTCAACTTTGCCTAAAAAATTCGTATAGATCGTCAGTGTGATTCACCGACAGCAGTATTCTACGTGAAAATGAACCTTTTTTCGAATTGGCACATTGCCAAACCATGTGATTTTTGCATTAGAAGGTTAATTTGCGAATTTTGCTTAATTTTACCAAAAACTATAATTTAAGCATTACAATTCAATTACTTAAATTAAAAATCAAACAAATTCACCTATAAACTTAAAGTGTGCTTAATTCAGTTTTTTGCCATCAATTTTTATCTACATGTTGGGTATCATGAAAATAAATTATCAATGACCGTAATTTCCATAAGTATGGGTTAAAAAGCGAATTGAAACAGATCTGTGCTTTCCTATCGAAATTTATGATCTGCACCTGATAAATTGATAGTTGATCCTGAAGGCTTAAGACAACCTAAATAATAGTCACCTTTCTACTCTTTCTTCAGTTTAAATTATGTGCATTTTTTTAATTACCTTTACAAACACTGGAAATGTATCAACCGTAATTCAAATAAAAAATTGGTTTTATTGGTTTAATAGGCTTTAGATGATGCCAGTACGTTGGTTTAATTAATAAGAATCTTCTAATTAAATTTGGGTAGAATGCTGATTAACTTACAATAAGGACTTATTAGACCTCTTGCGAAAGTATCGTTTTACCTAATTTTTGAATTAGCTAAAACCTTATAAAATGTAGCTTTGGGCTGTTTAAATTTTGACTAACGCAAGAAGTCTATTTTATGCTGAATTATTTAGTTAGTTTTTCGACAGGGGCTAAGAGCAATTCAGGACAGATTCAGATTCTGATAGGCATATTAGCGCTAAGTCTGCAATTTTTGATTATAGACAAATAATTGAACAGATAAAAATTGCAAAAAAAAATAGGAAGATCGTGCAGATGAACAAAGAAAATTTGAATTAAAAATACAATGCCTTAATATGTTACTCATAGCTTTGGATAAAACGTATTAAAAATAAATAACTTACAAAAAATATTAGAATTGTCGTAAGGGTCTATCAAATCACTCGATCAGAATAGCGAAGTAATAGAAGGTGATATTCGAAAGTTAATTACACCCACTAAAGAAAAAATTAACCATGCCGAAGAAGTTCAAAAAAATACTTTTGATATGTATAAGCGTATAAATAGAAAGAGCGCTTTCAATAGCCTAGATGAGCTAACTGCTATATATGATGTATTAGTTTCTATAATATATGATACAAATAATACTGACCTAATAATTCATCACTTTACAATAACTGAAGATTAACAATCTCGTATCACACACAAATCCTCAGCCTCACTACCCACATAGTTACCCTACCCCATTAACTGAATAAGGCTTTTCGTATGCTGCCTCTAACATGTCAGCAAAATCTTCGATCCCGGATGTAGTAAGTATTTACAAGCACCTTGATATACGCCCAGTGATCAGGGCCAGCACATCAATCGATAATTTCTAATTATTCACAAAGGGTTGAGTGCTTCATGTCGCGTGTCATAAAAATGAATATCAAAACGCCCTGCCTTTTGCTTTTTTCTTAGCTTAACTTAAATAGTTTCATGACGTAATTTAAGCCTTATAATCGGTAAAAAGCAGTAATTTTAAAGATAATGCGGATAAAGGTATTTTTTATTGTAGGCATAAAAAAAGGGTTTTAAGCTACTGTTTTCACTTAGAACCCTTATAACATATAGTTTTGAATCTTGGTAGGTATATCCTCTACCAAACACAAACCCATATTATTGATTTTAATTGTATTTTATATTTAATTTAATTAGTGATACATGTTGTGATACAAAGAATTATTTACTTTACATTGTAATTTTTTGTGAAATTACCCGTTCCTCCAAAACTCATCCATACTTTCAATCTAAATTAAGTTACTGAATAGCCATCAAAATTCTTATATTAGCTCAAACCTGATAGCCTGATAGATACTCTAGTACATTCTTTGGCTCATCTAGATGAAATGGTATCGCCCGTAAAAGAGCTTTTTCACTCTGGACATTAAATTTAAAACGAAGCTCATCATCGAACTTATTGGGTAGATGAGGGTAAATTAAAATAACCTCACTCGCATGTTCCAAATAATAATGACTATAAGCGAACATCTGCTGGATATCACCATCTTTAAAGCCAAAGCGCCCACCACGATTATGTTGATCTAATAGCTTCCATTTAGTATCTAAAACAATTTTCAGATTCTTTTGCTTATGCTGAATATGAATATCAGGACGGAGTCTGAAGATTGGCTTATCTTCATGTAGACAAATATGCTGGCTCGATACCTGTGTGCTTACATCCCAATCTTTTAATTCACGGCGTAAATGGTAAGCAACATAATGCTCAAAAAGCTTTTCCATAGGGAATAATAAGCTCATTCCACGCCAATCCCCTTGAGCAGACACGGGCATGTATTCACTTAAAATCAACTCAGTCCAAGGCTTTATATCTGCATAGAGTGCAAGTAAACGTCCTGACTGCCACTGCTTAAAATCTTGAGTGATCTTTTGACTCTTCGGAATTTCTCCAGTCATCAAACGAAGTTCTTGAGCTAACTTCCAGTTATTAGAACTTCTTGTTTTTTTACACACAACATCTAATGCAGTTTTAATCAATCTGTTCTCAGGTCGATTAACTTCATAAACATCATGTTCTATCGGGAAGATATGCTTTTTTGCTGGCGGTTGCCGCATGTGTTTTACATGCAGCAACTGCCCTCTTAAATACTTTTGCTCTTCTTGAACACGGTTGTAATCAAAGCGTAATCCCCGTTGAATGAGCTTCTCAAAATTACAAAGAAATTGTTCAATGATCCACTCATGTATCGGTTGCTTAAATCGGCTTAGGTTCGCTTCACCTGCATCTCGGTATGGTAAATGCAAAGATACTCGGAGCATCTTTTTCAAAAGCTCACGTTCTTTTTCAACCACGCTTTCTATGGATTCACCAACAGCTTTGTCGATATGTTTTGGCAGAATTTCAATGCGAGTACCACACTTGGTTTCAATAATTCCTACATATTGATCAAGCTTAAGCTTTCTACGCCCAGCCAATTCAAATATTTTAGCGCCGTGTTTTGAAAACGATGCAGATAGTTCACACAAATGATCAAATGCGGGTGCAGAGATATAAGCATGATCTATCGATGATTCAGGGCACCCAGCATAAGCAACACTAATATATGCATATTCTCTGACTGTAATCAGATCAGACATAAATATCCCCTATTAGTGTTGAATAATCTTGGTGAAACTAACTATGTCATCAAATGAAGTTGGCACCAGCTCCCAAGCTTTCTTATCTTTAAAGTAACCCAATTCCTCAGAATCTACATTCGGAAATATTGCTGATTTTTCTATAAGTTTCGACTGAAGCATTCCATTTCCATTCAAAACTAAATTTATCTTTGCCCAGTCGTCAAAGAAATATTCTTGAAGTTGAGGAATGATCTTTTGCTTAAAAATAGCAGACAGATTATTTAAAGTTGGCTGCTCTTTTAAATGCATAAAATTAGCATGACCAATGCAATGATCACGATCAAGCAAGGCTTCAATCCGCTGATTAATAACTGTTAATAGTCGTTTGATATCAATACCATCAACATTTACCCCTTCCAATGATTCTGGTCTTGGTGGCATCTCAATAAAAGTAAAACGGCGGCGTAATGCAATATCTAGTCCAGTTAATGAACGGTCTGAACTATTCATCGTACCAATGATGTAAATATTTTGTGGAACAGTAAATTCTTGTTTCGAATAAGGCAAAGTAACTGATAATTCTTCTTTTGCACCAGCACGTTTTGAATCTTCAATTAATGTAATCAATTCCCCAAAAATACGAGAAATATTACCTCGGTTAATTTCATCAATAATTAACACACAGGGGCTTTTCTCTATATTTTCAGGCATACGATTATCTAACATTAACTGAATCAAGTTCGCCCAAACCGTACAATAGCAATTAATAATATATGGTTCCAATAACGGATTGGCTTCTAATTTCTCTATAGCTAATTTCTGATTTATATCTTCTACTGTTATTTCATTTTCAACTACTTTTTCTAATAAAAGTAATGCTAGATCCAATGATAAGTGGATTAAATTTCCATTAGGTTTTTTTACACTTAAGCAATCTGAATTTATAGACTGAAGTATATAGCCACGCCCAAATTCCGAACCGATCAAATTACTAAATTGATTAGATGGCTTAACACCACAAATTTCTTTAAAAACACCATCTTTTACTAAATAGTTTAAACTACCATCTTCATCACTTTCAGCTCTGATTCCTTCAACAAAGTCTTCATAGCTAAAACTTTGATGAAAAGTTACAAACTTAATTTTCCCTTTTTCTTTATAACCATCAAAGCGCTTCTTTAGCTCTTCACGAGCCTCCGTTCCCAATTCATCTAATGATTTATTTTCTAAAATCGAAAGTGCATGATTGACAGTAGTAAAAGTTTTCCCCGTACCAGCAGCACCAAATAAAATACGATTTAAAGGTTGATTTTCACTACTCATTTCTTTATCTAATTCCATTTTATTCGATTTACTGCTGATATGATTTACATTAGAAAATTCATCAAACCAATTACAAATTTTCTGTAACTGATTTAATGAACTAGGGCGGATTTGATAAAAACTGTCATTTTCTCTTAAAGTTTTTGTATTCGTATTTAAATTATGATTAGGACTATCGCCAATTCCCCTAAATTTACATTGTTCCAGTGCAACAATTTGTTCAGGAGGTTTATCTTTCAAAAACAAGCGTATAGTATTTGTAGACAGATTCCCTGTTTCTAGAGCTAATTCTTTGTCCAAATCATTTATACATAAGAAAATCTTTTGGGTTTTCTGTTCATTATTCGGATATCTAGATTTCAAATAATCAAGCACTTTCTGTGCCGTAAAATCATTAATTTTTAAATCATCTTCTAAAGCAATTTCAATACACACTTCATCATAGGTGAATCCAAATTTTTGAATTTTTTCTACACTCCAAGCTACCAAATCATCTAAAGATTTTTCAAGCCCTTCTTCAACTGATAAAATTGAAACTATAGGTGAATTATTAAATTCACCTCTTACTTCTTCATATCTGTTGCGTAACTTATTATTAGCATTAACTGTATCTATTTTCAGAATAAATCCTAAATTACCATCTATACCAACAGTAAAAGCTAGTTCTTTTGGAGAATCTTTTTCAGGGTAAATTTTCGCCCATGTATATGGTTTAAATTTTCCACTTTGATCAAGTGGACTATTTCGAAAATCTAATTTCCCTGAAGGGAATTGTTTTTTAAGAACCTCCTCCCCCCAAGCTTTAGTCAAACTATTTGCTTCTTTTAGTTTTTCATATTCCATATTTTGAATTTGGTCATCTTTGTTTCGTATTCTATTTTGCAACTTTTCCAACAAATCAAAGTGTTCCTCTTTGAAATACGCATGCATATTCATTTATCTCTCTTTCACCTTAAATATCCAAACACAAAATTCAAATCTAAAGATTAATTTGATTCACCAACACATCATAAATAATGTGCGCAAACTGCCTCATCTTGGCTGGATCACTCATCGACTGCGTCATTTGCTCCATATGCGCGGCATTGCTATCTAACACGGCGTCATCTAAAGCACTGTCAAACTCGCCTAGCATCGCTTGTTCACGTGTATTGTTTTGAATCTGCTTCATCATGCGCGTGTTTTCAGACATTTTGTCTGCCACGGTATGAACATAGTTAATCATGTCTTGATCGGTCAGCTTATCGGTAATGAATAAGTCATTCACACGCCCTAAAATGACCGATAAAAAATCTTCTTTCTTGTCCTTCGCCTTGGCAGTCCCCATGTCATTCGCAGGTTCCAACTTATGCTCGGTAGTATCGGCTTTAAAGGGTTATGCTCATACACATACTCTGTACCTGAAGATAAGAAACCACCCGTCCCCGCCGTTGGGTCATAAATGGTACGAATCACGCCGTCTTTATTTAAGGCATCATCATCTTGGCTAAAGATCAAGCCTGTGGTGAGTCGCACAATATCACGCGGGGTAAAGTGTTCCCCTGCGGTTTCATTTGAACTTTCCGCAAAACGGCGAATCAACTCTTCAAACACCAAGCCCATTTCATGATTAGAGATGTTTTCAGGGCTTAAATCTGTGGTGGCGAACTTCTGCGCTACTTTATAAAGTAGGTTGGCATCATCCAGTAACCCCGTAAATTCATCAAACTTAAAGTGTTCAAAGATTCCACGTGCATCTTTAGAAAAATTCTGAATGTAGTTGTTCAGGTTTGAACGAATGTCTTTTTGCCCAAGGCGGACTAAATCCAATTCTGAAGTATTAAAGAAGGCTAAACCTTGGGTCGATTTCAGCAATAATTTTTCTTTGGCTTCTTCTGGTAGCGGTAAAGCTTTAACCTTTTCATATTCCGCGAGCACATTGGCTTTGCTTGGAGCCAAGACACATTCTAAACGGCGTAATAACGTAAATGGTAAAATTACGCGTCCATATTGAGATTGTTTAAAATCACCACAGAGTAGTTCTGCAACTGACCAAATGAATGCGGCTACTTGAGTAAAATTATTGTTAGTCATTAAAAAAACCAAGGCTATTAAGCAGCTATCAATATTGAAATAAATGCGGTCATTGTGCCTGATTTACAATAGATTTACAGCATTTCATCACTCGCAGAATGCAAAAAATGCGGCAATGACATTTCTCAAGAGCGTCAAAAGTTGAGGGCAGTCACTTTTGTATTGAGTGCAAATCATTGGAAGAAAAACATGCCAACAATTATCGCTGATGGTTCAGATCCGACTGAATGCACCTCACAAAAATAATACAGGAATCTAAAAATATCTCAGAAAACTATCGCTATTCTTATTTTAGTGAATGTTTTAGCTGCTCTTTTCTTGCTTGGGTGGTACTTGTATGATAAGACGATCAAACGCATTTTAAAGTCAATTGAAGAAAGCCAAAAACTGACACACATCACAATTGCCCAGAATCAACATAAACTCAATCAACACAAATTGAAGGTTTAAAATATGTGGTTTTAGTTGGCACATTAACAGGTACTTGTTTATGTAGCCTTGTATTTTTGTTCACAGTAGTTGCTTTATAAATAAACTGTTATAGTAACAAAAGGATGACAGCAAAATATTCAATATGCAGTACATGGCGTGACACGTTTTCAGCTCCGATAATTAAGCCCCTTTGGGGCTTTTTTATTAACTATTGCTATTGCTCAATCATACCTCCCATAAATTCTTAATAATTAGTTATATAAGGGTAAAGCTGTGTTCAATCGTGAATGTATTTTGAAATTAGAAGAAGAATATTCTTTTGAAGTAAATGTGGAAGATGAAAATCAATCATTTGCAGGAAAGTTAACACTTTCTCCAAAGAAGTGCTCACTTCGAGTTATGACAGAAAGACGCCCTTCAGATAATTTCCATAAGGCAATCATAATTTACTGTTCAACCTTACGCATGAACTTTAATTTGTATGAATTAAAATACAGTGGTTCTTCAGCAAATTTTTCTTTAATTGGACCAGAACAAAATCATGTTTCATTTTATGAATACATATTCGATGTTGGTTTCATAACATGTTCCAGCACATCATTAAAATATGATGAAGAAATAACAGGATTTACTATTGATGCATCAATATTTGCAAAATGGATAAATTTGACCAAAAAGCAAGAAGAATTAATGCATAAAATAAGCTCAAATCCACGTGATATTTCGCGTGAAGATAGAGTTGAGTTTACTAGTCACATAGAAGGTTATGGATGGATAATACTTTATTATCATTTAGAACAACACTTTAGCCTAGATGAATTTAGAATTGGATCAAAATATCCACCTAAACTTTTATTTCAATTTGAATCTTCTAAAACAGTAAGTGAACTACACTTAGAATTTAATAAGTTTTATGACCTAATGACATTTTTTATTGGAAGTGATTTCAAAATAAACACCCTTAGTATAGATATTATTGAAAACTTTTCGTCGACTTCAAGTGTCTATTTCCCAACAGATTTTAAAATTAAAGAAATTACCTACCCACTACTTCCATTGGGTCGTAATTCAGTCAGATATGCTACTCATTTAAAAGAGTTACCTTTAGATTGTTTCAATAACTACTATAAGCTACCAGAGCATAAGAGAATAATTTTTACTAAATACTTAAGATATAAAAGAATGAAATCAGATGAAGAAAAATTTTTAGGATTTTTCAGACTATTAGAAAAACTAACATTCAAAAGCCAATCTTATGTAGATGAAGAAATACTTAAATCGATTTTAAATAAATCTAGAACGTACTTAAAAAAAAGATTGGATAGCAAAATGTCCATCATTAAAGACTTAAGCAAAAGAATTGAAAAAACGAATCAAATGAAATACAACACTTTAAAGTGTTTATCAGATTTCTTTGATTCAATTCCAATAGAAATACAAAACTCACTTTTATTTAAAAAAGATGAGTTAGTAAAAATCACTAAACTCAGGAATGATATAACTCATGCCAATGAATATTCTATTGAAAGCAGAGACCTATACCAATACACAAATTTTATTAACGCCTTATTATTTTTAGCACTTATAGCTGAATTAGATATACCTTTTGATGTATGTATCCCAATTGCACAAAATCTAAAAATAATGTAATTAATTAGCCCCCTTTCGGGGCTTTTTTTATTTCTCAATATTGTCACTATATTTAATATTAACTCTTGTTAAAGTCAGCATATTTAAAGCCTGCTGCCTTTTCATAAAGAATTTCATAATCTTCATCGCACAAAAGATGATTAAAAGCATAAGAAGAAAATTAAAAAATGCCCATAAACCTACATAGTTTTTTGCAACACCAAATTGATCATACAAATACAAAAAAAACATCATTAATGCATAAGCCCCCAGAGACATTGAGAAAAATATTACTGCACCTACATGTGCAAAAGACTTAGCCAATTGAGGATTAATTGCTTTTTTAAGTTCCAGTCTATTTTCAAAATCATTGAATTTTAAAAAGCCTTTACAATTATGATATGCATCCATTGCAGATCTTGAATTTTCAAATCCATTTAAAAATATTAAAGTGGGTAAATGGCTTTCACGGGTTTTCAAAAGCTCTTGATATTCATATACTTTTAACTCATATTCAAATAGTGCTTTTTCACGTTTAAGATAACTACCTTGTTCAATTCTAGCTTTTAATTGAGTGATTTTATTTCTTCTATCCCGCGAAATTAATGAGCCAATATCTTTAAACATTCCTGCTTCTTTTACTTTCCCCCAAAACACCACTATCGCTATTGGAATTAGTAGAAATAATCCCCAAAATGTATATTCTGGTTTTGATAGGAGTTTTTCTGCAAGATCTAAAAGTTTATCCATTACACACACTTAATTTATAATAATTCAATTTTAAACATTTACATTAAAGCCCCTTTCAGGACTTTTTTATTCATAAAAATAATCTGTCACAGTCCAATTATAATATGGAGTTGTACGATCACATGTTTTACACGTAAGGCTATTTGTCATGCCTAGTTCCCAATCACCTGCTAATGTGCGCTGTTTAAATTTATCAGTATTATCAAATGTTTGAAAGGTGTCTTCGGTACCACATCGTGTGCATTTAACATGCGTTAAATCATCTTTAATAATCTTCTCAATTTTATGCTTCATCACTATCCCTCTAATACATTTACAAAATCATCTTCAGTCAAAATACGAATATTTGCACCGTCCTTTTGCCACTTCAAAGCCTGTTCAAATTTACGCCCATAGCTCATGTGTGCCCAGTGTGGATTTCCCTTATTACAAATCACGAGATAATCAGCAGTCTTGGTCAAATCATCTTTAAAAATACCACCTTTGGATTCAATGACATCTTTCCATTCAGCTTTGGTATATCGATTAGATGCACCTGTAAGGCAAATGGTTTTACCAATAATTTCAACATTACCGTGATAAAAATCTGGGTTTCTATTTTCACTGGTGATAGTTACGACTAAATTTGGCAAACCAAAATTATTCAGTTGGACATACTTGCCGATGGTAATTTTTAGAACTTCTTTACTGTCTTCACTTACTCGGTTTAAAACTCGTACATGGTTTAAAGCAACTAATAATTCTTTATAAATCGGATCATCTTTTAAATAATCGTGTTGATTCAACCACACATTTAAAGCGAGCAATTCATCATCTGTGTAATTCTGATCGCAGGATAAACCAGCCAATACGCCATACAATCGCTGTACATCTCCAGTATGCTCTTTAAAATATTTCGAGTTTTTAAATACATCTAAACTGGATTGAACTTCTTGATGACGTAATAATAAAAACTCTGGATCTTCAGCAGCTTTCATTAATACTTGGTACAGGGTATCAAAATGTGGAACTTCTACCGCTTCTGGATAGTGTTCAACCCATTTAATTAATGCTTCAATTTCTTGTAACCTTACACGACCGTCTAAAAATAAACCTTCAAAAAAACCTAAAAATAAATTGCCTAATTTGCTTTGATTTGCATTGTAATTCAGTCGATCCAAATCCACTTGTGTATCCTCAGATTATTATTCTAACGCTTTAACTGACCAGTGATCGTTACAGTAGATGGCTTAGGCGATGGCTGTTGTATCGTAAAGTGATGCTCAATCGTTTCTTTTACACACTCGCCTTTAACTACATGCCCTAAATTTAAATAATGCTTTACTTCATTAGGATTATTAGCTTGTCGTTCAGTTTGTACCCTAGTTAAAACACCAAGGAAAATGAACCGTGTTTTATCCATATGAACCGTATTATTTCTATCTATAAAAGGAGTGCCTTCATTAAGGATACAGACAGGACTACCACTCGAACCCGGATAAACAAAAGAATCAATCAAGAACTCTTTCTTCCCATCAAAATCAAATTTTATTGGTGAAGCTGTATATCCACTGCGTGCAATAGGTAATAAATTTTGATTATCAATCAAACCATTAGGGTAACCAACATAAACCACCTGTTGAATGCTAGATATATCAGGATAATCATCGGCACTTACTAACAACTGACTATCCATTGCCTTGTAATAAACATGCAGTCCTTGTTTATCAATATCTGCTTCAACTTCAGTAAAATCTAGGATAGCAATATCAACATTAGGATCAGAATGAAACTTCCACATACCTTTCCATTTAGTCTGATCAAAACTTAAAGTGACTTTGGATCCTAATTTTAATTTTTTATTCGGAAAACTAGATTCTGAAGAATGAAAATCAATTGATCCATTTTGATTTGGCTCTACCACATGCCGATTCGTGACTAAGAAAATTTTAGCCAGTCCACCAAAATTATAAATATAAAAAAAACCTGTTCCGGTTGAATTATTCCCATTAATTTTAAAAGTTGAGTAATACAATTTATCCGCTAAATATTCACGCACTTCGCAACACCATTTTTTCTTATAAAGCCTATTGACTGATACACTGTATCACTGCTGTAGTTTTTAAACTACAGCAAAATCTGTGGTCAGGCGTGGAAACCTGAAGAGTTATATAGGCGCAAAAAGTCCATCATGGGCTATTTTTTTGTGTAAAATTTGGCTATGCCTTTTATGGCAGGCTGAAAAGAGTGTCCTTCTGGGCAGCCGTTTCCTATATAGCGGTAAATTTCCACCCCTATTCAGTCTATCACCAATCTTTGTGGAATTGCCTAGTGTCAGGTTTATAACTTGATATATAGGATAAGCCAATGAAATCATTCGCTTCTACGCATTCGTGCACTCAAAATAGCATCAAAGAACATTCCCCCTACAGACCTATAAATGAGACTACAAAAAATAACTAGGTAAAACTTTAGTATCCATAAACATCACTGATGTAATAAAAAATAAAAATGCTATTTGCTCTTAGTTTCTGCAGTAATTGAGAAGTACAAGGCACTATATTTAGTCAACCAATATGAAGTTTGGTTTTTATTTCTTATTAGTACAGATTATTATCACTAAAACTTTAAAATTATAGATACACATGAATAGAGAAAAACTTTTTGAATTATCAACTCAGATGATCATGGAGCTGAAACAAGAAATCATAGAGAGTGATGTTCTTGATTGTGGTCCAAGACTAGAGTTAGTAGAGCAGTGTATTTACATCTCTTTTGAACACGGAATAGGAGTAAATGGATTATTAGCCATTGGACTACCTACTCAAGCCATGGTTTTACTTAGATCGCAATTTGAAGCAGTAGTCAGAGCATATTGGCTTTTGTTTATTGCAAGTAATCACCAAATATCAAAGTTGAATTTTAGTTATACATTTGAAGAGCAATTCGAAAGTGATACCTGTCCAATGATAAATGACATGCTTGAAAAGCTGAGTAATGCCAACCTTCCAGCACAACCAGTAATTGATCACCTCTGCGCTTTTAAAAAATACCACCTTAAGCAACTTAACTCCTTGGTTCATACTGGCAAGCAGTCTTTTACCCGTGATGTAATGGGGTATACGGATGAGATGCTGATTACATTAATGCGCCAGTCAAATAACTTGATCACTGTCGCCTCTCAAATCATGTTGAAACACACAGTGCCTGACAAGCAAAAGTTAATTCATCATTTGATTAATAAATATCGACCTTGTTTCTTTTTGGATGAGGATGTTGATCCAGCAGTTAAAGAACGAGTAGAGAAGTACTTTGCGAAGTAGAAACCAGACCTCCTTCGAGAGGTTTTTTATTACCTAAAATTCATGCTACAGAATGGATTATGTGAAAAAACGAATAATGAAATTGCCCTGTATATAGATCAACAATACGCAATATACTCACAAGTTCAGAGAACAAAAGACTGTCATTTCCAGACTGATTAGCAACTGTAATAAAGTATTTGAGTGAACTCCAATAATTTGTTACAGGGTTGATAAGAGACTACAGTGACAACTAGATACCACAAAAAATAGCTTAAAACGCCAAAAGACTACGCCGTGTTTTTACTGTCAGGTGCATTTACTGCACATGACACCACACTCTTGATTATATACTCCCCACCTTTTCGACAGCATAACCTGCCATACAACTAAATTTAACTTTCAATGTATCAAAATAGGAAAATCAAAGCTTTTAAGTATTTTTTGGAACGCACAATAAACCTAAATCGAATGGGAAATTCAGCATTTGAACGTCCCGAATCCTAATTCTATTGTGAGTTTATGAAACTATGTCTTCAAATATTACCAATCGTTATCCCCATCTCAGCATGATGAAACAAGTTAAACCAATTCTGAGTCTTAACGAAGATCAAGGATTGACATTTAAATTTCCCTCCCATTACGGCGAGGACTTCCATGTACAAGTTTTCTTTACAGGAACCACGATTCTGGTCGGCTATCAACTAACCGAAAAGTGGGCTTATCATATTAGATACCAAGAACAAAAAACTCAATTTGAAGGCAAGAGAGTATGGTTTATTTGCCCCATTAAAGGGTGTAAAAAACGGGTAGATAAGCTCTATCTTAAAGAAGAGTTATTCGCCTGCAGAAAATGCCATAAACTTTTATATCCAAGCCAAAACCGATCAAAATATTTTCTACCAATGTATAAACTTGAACGATTAGAAAAGAAGCTGAAAGGCAAAGGTAGATGGGGTTCCCCTCCACCAAGACCAATTGGAATGCATTGGGAAACTTACGAACGATTAGCTAAAGAATATGCTGATGTTTATTGCGAAATCATGGAAAAAGGCGAAGCTAATATCGCAGCTTATGGTCAGTCTAAAATGACTAAACTACCCCAACACACTGATAATATTTAATTAATTTTAAAAACTACACCTTCTAAACAAAACTAAGATGTCTAATTTAAACAATACAATTAGACATCTTAGGTGAAATTAGATTATAAAATCTAAAGACATATCAATATAATTCAATATTTTAAAGCAAAATTAGACTATTAGATGATATTTAGGATTCAACAATACGTATTCCTTATTCTCAAACTTTTCAATAAACACACAATGGGTATCAATTAATGGTTGTAGAGCTTCATCTCTAATTCGTGCAGATTTTATAGAGCGAATATATTGATTGAGCGTAGATTTAAGTACTTTATCCTCTCCATTCTTATATTCTCGAATCAACCAGTTTAAAATATCGTCACTTTTCGAATGCACAACATGCTTTTGATCGTAATTAGCCCACTCATTTAATGAATGCATTATGATCATTGCAGCTGAATAGATATCCGCTTTTTCAACCACAACCCTCTCTTCAAAAAAAGCAAACACTGTCGCTAAACGAATCATGATTTCACCTGCACGGCTACCATAAGATTTAATGTGGCTATATTTACCTTGTTGCTTAAGTTCAACCTCGATTTTATTATAAAACCGAATCCACAATGATTTTGCTTCTGACGTCATTGCTAATCTCCCTCGCTCAGTATCACTTTCCTTTAAATCAGATGCTGTATCATCACGAAGTAATTTTTTACATTGTTCCCAGTAAGTAAGCATTCTCAAATCTTCTTTTATATTTTTCGATAGCTCTTTCTGGTCAATTAATCTAGTACCTGCTATTGATTTAGGTGCCGTGAAGATAAATCGAGGTAATAAACCAATACCCGACATAGCTTTATCACTAACAACCTCTTTAATGATAATAGGCTGGCCCATTAAATGAATACTCATACGACAACCAAATGCAACACCGCTACCATTAACATTTCCCTTGGAACGAGTCCGCTCAATTGTGCCTTTGTCAAACATTTTAGCCAATAATGCCATACTCGACTTAGCAGTATCAGATTTAAAAGTATGTCCACTTAAAAGCTCAGCCGCATCATCAGATGCCAAAGCAATATTTCTAAAATCTCCGTTAATAAAACCAGATGTAATTGGTTCAATAGTAGTATCTGAAAATAATGTTTTAGGACTTACAGGCTCAGAAACTTGTTGCGATGAATTTCGATATGCTTGCAACGCCTTTTGGTATTCCAACATTTTTTCATCTTCTAAGGCTAAAACAGCATTCATAGCCATTTTATCTGCAGTACTTTTTCTATCTCCACTCTCGCCTTCTGTAAGAAAATACAAACTGCACGGCATTACACCACCATTGATGTCATATGCATCTACTTTTCTTTGAGCAATATAAGTTGCAGCGAACAAAACAGAGTTTGCTGCAATACCAATAGGGACTTTTATATACTCATGAATACAAAGAATTGCATTCCTTAGAGATACAGGCAAATCATTAATAGGATATGGATTTTCATAAATTTTACTTGGTCTAAATGAAGAAATCTCTTTAGTACTTCGATCATATTCAATAGATAAAATCTCTTCCACCTCAGCAATCACTTCACTTGGTGAAGCAACCGCACAAATTGGCATAGACAATGCCAAAACTTTAATAAATGAATTTCTTAACTTTCGCTTAAAGTCATTTTCCTCATGTTTAGCACATACTAGATAATACTGAGAATTCTGATAATCAGCTTTACTTAACTTATCAATATTTTTTTCTGATACGTAAATAATCGGATACTTTGCATGAGAAAGCTTGAATAATGAGTATTTATCCACACAAACTAATACAATTGAATTATCAAAATCAGAATTGACTATTAGATTACCTTTTCCAACTATATAATCTTTTTTATCTGCACTATCAGACAGAAAGTTTAACCCAGTGATTTCCCCTTTTACCATTAGAGGGAATACTACACGACCAGATAAGTCAATATTATTCATACAAATTTCTTTTGAAAAAAACAATCCACCTCTAGGATTCCCAAAACGAAATATTGTAGAATTAGATTTTCTTTCTGAATCATTTTCAGTTAGATTAAAACAATGTTGATTTAAGATTTCAGTGTAATCAGGATTTAAGTTACAGCTTAAATCCTGATTTTCAATTTTTTGTAACATGAAAATAACCAAGTCAATATAGATAATAAAATACTCTCAGCCACTCAAAACCAAATAAGCAGCTGATAGTAAAATTGTTTAAGTAAAGTTAAAAAAATTATTCGTTTTTCGCCTCATTTTTTTTATGCCATTCGACTAGTGCGTTGTAGTCAAAATAAACTGGCGCCTGCCGTGATGATCCGGCTTTATATCCCTTTGGAAAGGTAGGATCATTCAGCCTAATGTCACGTAAGGTATTGCGTGTGATACTTAAAAGTTCACACGTCTGATTGTAAGTAACTCGAATAGGTAGCATTCATATAACTCCATAGAACTTGCTATGAACTTATTTTGAAATAAATTAAACAAAAAAATACGGCGAATTCACACCCATTTTTTTCCCGCATTTTTAAAATTACAGCTGAATCCAATGAAAGCAAATATCTATCAAACTGGAAATCCGTCTTTAACTACTATCCAATTTCGAGCACATAGCAATTTACAGGGTACTGTTTAAGCTTTTGTATAATTAGAATATCTTTAAAGGAATATAAACATATATGACTATACTCCTATTAAGTCATGTTTAAGATTCGTTATGCCTATTTATAATATGATCTTTCACGTGATTCAGATCTTGCTTTTTCCACAGCAGCAAAAATTTGTAAATGATCCATAATACTTATCGACTTGGGTTTTTCTTGTTCTTCATAATGAAACGTATCCGATGAGGTATAGGAAAATATTTCATCTGTAAGCGGTTTCACTTCTTTCTCAATCGTAGACTGATTTCTAGCATTATCTGGAAATATTGCTTTATGATAGGTAGCAAAAGAAAACTTTTCATTTTCTTCAAGAAATATTCTCGACCAAAGCCAGAGATCCATATAAGCCAAAATCCTATATCGTGCCCAAGCTTTCAACATTTTATTACTAATTACTTTTGAATAGCTAATATTATTCTCTTGTCTAATTTTAATTAATAATTCCCTAATTTCATCAATAATAATTTCATCAGAAAAAAATGGATTAATTACAATTGGCACTTCCGCATACTGATTAATCACACCATTATTTTTAAAAATAGAATCTACAACATTCATATCATCATAATTTTCATTTAAATCAGTAGCAGCCTTAAGATATCTTAAATCTATATTTTTCATTTGTTTAGCTGGTGGATAATGATACTTATCAACCCACATAAACTCCTCAGAACCTTCATCATCTCCAAATACGAAGACTCTTACTGATTCATCATTTTGAGATTTTTTTTTAATATAATTAAAATCAAAATTAAGAGCCAATGGATCTTTTAATACTTTTTCAATAGCTTGTTTTAATACTTTTGTTCTATCTCCATCAGACAGTTCACCTAAAGTATCAATTAACATTGGATCGTGAATATAATTAAAAATCATCTGCCTACCGCTTAGAGCATAGAACCATTCGCATGCATTGAATTTATCTAAGCCTTGGTATTTCTCCAATTGAAAGAGTTTTGGTATTTCTTTATAAAACTTTGCCATTACAAATCCTAAAATATTACTTTTTTATTATATTTCAACCAACTATCTCATCAACATAATCTGACCACCACTGCATCATACCTATACGCTCTTCAAAATGTGCCCCCTTATCATACACCCCCTTTACACCTGTCTTTAAATGCGCCAAGGTAGCCTCTACAACCTGCTCCTTATCGCTATATTTATTATTCAACTCTGTGCTTGCTATATGCCTAAAACCATGTGGATTTTGTCGCCCTTTATACCCTAAACGGTTTAATGCTTGATTAAATGTGTTATCAGAGATCGGCTTGATCAAGCTTTCTCTACTAGGAAAAAGTAGATTTGACTCTGTTCTATATGTTTCCAATTCTTTGAGTAATTGAATAGCTTGTTTTGAAAGTGGCACTGCATGAGCAATACCTTTTTTCATTATTTCAGCTGGCTTAATCCATACAGCTTTTTCTAAATCAAATTGATCCCATGTTGCAAAACGTAGCTCAACAGGACGAGGGAATAAGCGAATTAACAACTCCAAGCCAATTGCCATATCACGCTTTGGATAACCTCTGATTGCATGTATTAAAGCAGGAAGCTCATTAATTTCAACGAACTTCATATTTCCGCCATTATTTTTATCTAAATGCTTCGTAATACCTTCAAGTGGATTAAAAACAATTTTCTCCTGAAACTTTGCCCAGTCATACGCATTCCGAGCATAAGATGTCAATTTTTCTACCTGTGTATAAATTCCATGATCCCTTTGTAACCCCTGAAAAAAATCAAACCACTCTTTAGGAGAAATACTTGCAAAATTGCGCTGTCCAAAAACTGGAATAATATGTCGTTCAATCGATTTCACAGCTTTATCAAATGTAACTTCGTCCCAATGGGATTTTTTAGTATCGAGCCAATCAGACATAAGTGTTTTAAATTTCTTACCTTCTATCTCTTTAGCTTGCTGCTTCACGGATTTCTTAGTTTCTATTTCATTCCCATTAGCGAGTTTCAACTTTATTTCATTCGTTAATTTGCGAGCAAGTGCTCCGCTTACTGAAGGATAAGCTCCTAAACCATACCAAGACCACACGCCATCAGTTTTTTTATATCTCAATTGCCAAGATTTAGTACCGCTTTTTTTTACAACAAAATATAATCCGCTATCTGAATCTTTTACACGATAATCTTTCCCCTCAGACTCTAAATTTGCCAAAGTGGTATCAGACATAGGAAATTTCTTTATTTCTGTTCTTTTCATAAAGTTACATCAAGATTTGTATCACGAGTTCATATATTAGATCATGATACACAAAGTGATACAAGAAGAGTTCAGGTAAGTAAGTTTATATGAGTTTATTTCAGGCAATAAAAAAGCCTCAAATCGTTAAGATTCAAGGCTTTATAAATCATATAAAGTTAAGTAAGTTTATATGGTTTTAGGTATTTGGTAGGTATATCCAGACTCGAACTGGAGACCTCTACGATGTCAACGTAGCGCTCTAACCAACTGAGCTATACACCTAGAATGCTTGGCATATTATAAATTTTTCGATCCTAAGACAAGCCTTTTCATTTAATTTTCAATATATACGTACAAGTTTTAAGCAAATCTTTGAATTGTTTCAGATCTTGGTCTGAGAATTCCCTACCAGAATAAATTGATTTTTCAAATAGTCTGATTGCTTCAAAAAATACAGACTGATCTTTATCCTGAACTTGCTGAGATAGCCTTAACATCCATTGGTGAAAAGTCTCTGCAGGTTGTCTTTTTAAATCTTTTTTTAAAGTCTGATTAAATTGCTGAATGGAGTAATCAAAGGGTGACTGTAATTGTCGAGCTTTAAGGTAGATTTTTAGAATATAAAGCAATATGAGTATGCCAATACCGGATATGAGAATGATCACACTGGAATAAACTGAACTTAGACCTAGCTTCGCTAACCAGCCTTGTTGAGATTCTGCATTATAGCCCACGACCTTACTTTGCCATTGGTAACTTGCATAATCACTCCAGACTCTTAGTTTGGTCAGCCATACATTACGCTGTGATGTCCAACCAGAATGACTTGCCCATACTCGCTCATCTTGCGAGATTAAGTTTTGCATCCCATCATCAATACGTTGCGGAGCTACCATTGCGGTAGGATCAAAACGCTGCCATCTTTGGTCAATCCAGACTTCTGTCCAGGCATGAGCATCCAACTGACGAACCTCCCAACTTTTCCCATCGGGTGCCAATTGTCCACCTTGATAACCTGTGACCACACGTGCCGGAATTCCCACATATCGCATAAGCATCACAAAACTGGAAGCATAGTGTTCACAAAAACCCTGCCGGGATTTAAACAGAAATTCATCAATCCGGTTTTTGCCGAGTACACCTGGTTTCAGGGTATATACAAAATGATTTTGCTGGTACCAGTTCAAGACTGTTCGGATATAACGTCGCGGATCCTCCCCACTTTGTAGATATAAACGCTGTGCCAACTGTTGTGCCTGAGTATCCAAATGGATTTGAGTCTGGGTATTCAGTCGCTGAACAAATTGCTCCGGTAAAATACTTTCAGTATTTTGACTACCTAGCCATTGCAGATGAATCGGTTCTACCCTTTGGGTCAAACGCCTTGGTACGATACTCCAATCCTGACGATTATAATAACGGCGTTCCAAAGGCATCGATTTTTCCAGCCCCATCACCCAGAACACAGAAGGATCAGCAGCCAGATATTGGTAATTCCACCCTGATGGGGATACTGGAACAACTTCTCCAGGCTGACGGATTAAAGGCTGCTGATTAATAAAGCTACTGGTCCAGCGTTGTCCATCATACTCATCTAGCACCAATGCCCGCCAATACAACTCTGAACGTGGCGGCAGTTTACTAACATTACCAATAATCCGGAAAGCCAAAGCATTAGATTGAGATAATTCAGCAATATCTCCCGGTGACATACTATCACCGATCCCGGTCACGCCTTTATTTTCTGGAATCGGGATATGCCAAAGCGGTGGCAAACGCGGAAAGAAGATGAATAACAAAATAAAAAACGGCAGAGCATAAAGCACAAAGCTGCCAACATATTTGGCATCTTGCTGCAAGGCTATACGTGGTGATTGCTGACTCTGCTGAAACTCACTGGTCTGAATCCGGTATAAACCAATTAGACAGCTCAACAAGCATAGAATAATCACAACAGCCATACCAAAAGACTGGCTATATAGAAATGAACTGGCTGCAACAAAAAGCGCAAAATTAAACAGGATAATCAGATCCCGCCGGTTTTTCGTTTCCAGTGATTTGGCAAATAAAAAAGTGGAAAGAACTGCAACACCTGCCTCCACTCCAATAAAACTTTGGTGGCTGAGATAAATACTACCTAATGCCAAACCAGTGAGTAGAAAAGTCCCTATTTTAGGAAATGGCTTTTGCCGTTTAAGAAAAATCCAGATACACAGTAGGCTAATGACAAAGATAATGCTGAGCAGCACCGGGATGAAAGCTACTTGGGCAAGGATGATCAAGCCTAGGGTCAAGACGATCGAAATTCGGATTTTTCCATCAATCATAGATTCACCCGTTATGCCTGAGCCAATAATTGTTTAGCCTTACGTAACTGTTCTTCACCTGCTCCCTGCGGCAATTCTACCTGTGGTAAATGTAACGCATATGCACATTGCTGCTGCTCACATTGCTCAATCAGTCCCATCATCAAGCCCAGTTTCTCCTCATGCGACTGGCTAGGCATATGTTCATAATGAATCTCAATGCTATGTTCATCCTGATACTGTTCAAAGACTTTGACATATAAGCCTTGCCCACGTGCAAACTGTTTCCAGGAAACCGCCTGCAATGAGTCTCCAGATTGATAATTTCGTAATTCACGGAACTCATCCATATCCGGTTCAAAGCTATTTTGATAAATCTTGTTTTCCGAAGTGTTATTTTGGGCTTTGGGTGCCACCCAGGCAAACTGATGATGATAAAGGTAGGTCCATGCTCGAACCAGACCAAAAGGATAGACTGAATAGATCTGAATCACCGGATACTCAAATTTACCGCGACGTTCTGCATAAAATGGCAGCACCCAATGCTGCTTTTGTTCAGTCAGATAAACTTTCTCCAGCTGATTGCCGGCCTTAATATACAGATAACGCGGCCGGGCTGTGGCTTGCTGAAAATAAAAATGCAAATTGAGTGCATCACCCACCTGTCCGACGTCTTCAGCAACCATTTCAATATCCAGATCATGCAACTGTTTAAAGGTCAGATAGAAGCTGACACATAGCACTGCACTGATCAGAAAGCAGAAACCTAAGATCAGGTTATTGGCATAATTCACGCCAGCAATAAAGGTGATAAAAATCAGAACCAGATATAGATAACCCTGCTGATAAATAAAGACCAGTACATCCTTTTGGGAAAGCTGTTTTTGCTGTGAAAATTGAAAACGTTTCGCCAGCCAGTTTTGCCAGGTTTTATCCAAGAGCGGACTCCTTTAACTGACTGCAACCTGTTGCATCACATTTAATGTTTCTGCATCGCTCAGCCCCAGACGATGGGCGGCGACTGCCACAAAAACGGCTTGTACATCGTCCGGAGTTACAAAGCTACGTTGCTGAATGATGGCATTCGCCTGTGCTGCACGTTTAAGCGCCAGCAAACCTCGTGTTGATAAGCCTTGGCGTTTCTTACGGGTTTCTTCTGCTAGATCCAGCATATATTCCTGAACTGCTTCACTGATAAAAATCTGCTGGGTCAACTGCTGTAATTCCAGCACCTCATTTTCGCTAAACACATGTGCTAGGCTTGCGATCAAGGCAAAACGGGATTCTTGCTGTAATAACAGTTTTTCAGCATGACGGGATGGGTAACCCAAAGACAGGCGCATTAAAAAACGGTCTAGCTGAGATTCAGGCAAGGCATAAGTGCCACTTTGAAATAAGGGGTTCTGGGTCGCAATTACCCAGAATGGCTTAGGCAATGCATAACGTATCCCATCGACAGTGGCATAGCCTTCTTCCATCGCCTCCAGCAAGGCACTCTGAGTTTTGGGACTGGAACGGTTAATTTCATCTGCCAGCAAAATCTGGGTAAAAATAGGCCCCTGTTTAAACTCGAACTGATGTTCTTTCTGGTTAAACATATTGATACCGATCACATCACTGGCCAGCATGTCATTGGTAAACTGAATTCGCTGAAATTTCAGTCCTGCGAGATGGGCTAGGCTGCTTGCCAATGTTGTCTTGCCCAAACCGGGTAAATCTTCAAATAATACGTGTCCGCCTGCAATAAGACAGCATAGGGCTAATCTGGTCTGTGCATGTTTATCCAGAACAATCGCATTAATTTCTTGGAAATATTTTTGAATCTTGGGGGCATAATCAGCCAGCTTCTGTTCAAGCTCATCATTGTTGTGCGCAATATCCAGCTTTTCTTTTTGTTTCATGCCCCAGATCACAATATTTTCCCTAATAAAACATGCTGTAGGATTAACATACACTGTTTTTTAAAATTCCCCAAAGATCAGTCATCTGCCGACTTTATTTCTGCAGAATAAATTGGGAATTTTAGAAATTTTATATGATTAAATTTCCTATAAGAACCAATTGAAACTTTAAGATTAAAGTTTAGAAAAATTGCATTTTCCTTGGCATATTTATTAGAAATAACAGGCTATTAAAAACCTTTGAGATCTGAACTTATACCTAAAAGGTAAAGACTTTTAAAAATTTAAATTCCCAATGTCAAAATAGATCATAATTTTGTTTTATCTTGTTTGAATCCTAAAATTTGCCCATAAAAAAGCGCCCCGAAAGGCGCTCATTTTATTCATCTATTAGCATGGACACTTCTTCATATCTCCACCGGCAGATGGATAACGCGAATCTACACAGTGACGATAAAATGTTTTAGGGTCCATCGCTTCCAGATCAGGATGGTGCTTTTTCATATGCGCCAAATAGGTCTGATAATCCGGCACACCCACCATCAGGCGGAAACTCTGCTGTAAACGCTGCCACAACGTCGCAATCCGTGACCAGTTTTTCGGGTTCAGGATTAAGTCTTTTTGTGACATCACGGTCATCTTGATGATTTTATAGATAACCGCTTTTCCACCTTTAGCAAACTTCAAGTTCATGCGCTGCTCCTTAATGTCCTTTTGCAGGCTGAATTTCTTCAGGATCGCGATATACTGCTTCTGCTTCATTTACGGTTGGTACCGGGCTCGCCAGGGCACGACGGATCACGCCAATCGCAGCAAATAGCATTACAAACGCTACGATCATGAAGAAGCCACAAAGTGCTGCGTTGATCTGGTTCGACATTGCGACAGTCTGCATTTCAGCCAGGGTTTTCGCTGGTGCCAGAATTTCATTATTCGCAATTGCCGTATTGAAACGCTCTGCCTGTGCCAGGAAACCGATCTTTGGATTTTCATGGAAAATCTTCTGCCAGCCTGCCGTCATTGAAGTAATAAACAGGAATACGGTTGGAACAATGGTTACCCACACATATTTCTCTTTCTTCATCTTGAACAGAATCACAGTACCCAAAATCAATGCCATTGCAGCCAGAATCTGGTTACCAATACCGAACAGTGGCCACAAGCTGTTAATACCGCCTAATGGATCAACAACGCCCTGATAAACGAAGAAACCCCAGCCAGCAACAGCAATGGCTGTACCCAGCATATTACCGAAGAAGTTATGAGATTGTTTTACCGCAGGAATCACGATACCAACTGTATCCTGAACCATGAAGCGACATGCACGAGTACCCGCATCTACCGCTGTCAAAATGAATAAAGCTTCAAACAGAATTGCAAAGTGATACCAGAAGGCCATCATTTCACGGCTGTTAAAGATTTCGGTAATGATATGCGCCATACCAATCGCGAAAGTTGGTGCACCACCCGTACGTGACAGAATCGAGTTCTCACCTACTTCCTGAGCCAAGAGAGTCAGCGCTTCAGGCGTTACCACAAAACCAAGATTACGTACTGCTTCAGCTGCAGTATCTACGGTTGTACCTAGTAGTGCTGCTGGTGAGTTAATCGCGAAGTACACACCTGGATCAAGAATCGCGGCACAGATCAAAGCCATGATCGCAACAAATGATTCCATCAACATACCGCCATAACCGATTATCCGGATATCGCGTTCGTTGTTGACCAGTTTCGGTGTCGTACCTGAAGAAACCAGTGCGTGGAAACCAGAAATCGCACCGCAGGCAATGGTAATAAACAGGAATGGGAACATTGAACCAGCGAATACTGGGCCTGTACCATCGACAAATTTGGTAATCGCTGGCAATTTCATTTCCGGCATCGCGAACAGAATACCAATCGCCAGACCGGCAATCACACCAATTTTCAGGAAGGTTGATAAATAGTCACGTGGTGCAAGTAATAACCAGACGGGCAATACCGATGCAATAAAACCATAAATGATTAGTGCCCAAGTCAGCTCAGTACCCGTTAAGGTAAATAGCTGCCCCCAGTATGGATGCTGTGCAACGTTTTCACCATAGATAATGCCAAGCATCATCAATACGAAACCAATGATCGAAACTTCTGCAATTTTACCCGGACGGATAAATCGCATGTAGATACCCATGAAGATGGCGATCGGAATCGTAGCTGCAATACTGAATACGCCCCATGGACTATTGGTCAGTGCTTTGACAACCACTAGCGCCAATACTGCTAGGATGATGATCATCACACCCAGCGCACCAAGCATCACGATAATACCAGCAAAGGTACCCAGTTCCTGTTTTGCCATTTCACCCAGTGAACGGCCGTCACGACGGGTAGAAATAAACAGTACCAGGAAGTCCTGTACCGCACCTGCCAGTACCACACCGACCAGTAACCAGATCGTGCCTGGCAGATAACCCATCTGCGCTGCAAGGATTGGACCGACTAAAGGACCCGCACCGGCAATCGCGGCAAAATGGTGACCGAATAACACACTTTTATTGGTCGGCACATAATCCAGACCATCACCCAGACGATGGGCAGGTGTTAAACGGCGTGCATTCAGTTCAAAAACTTTATTGGCAATAAATAAACTGTAGAAACGGTAAGCGATGCTGTACACACAGGCTGCGGCCAGTACCAGCCAGACTGCATTCACATGCTCACCACGACTGAGTGCAAGTATCCCGAAGGAGACTGCCCCGACTATGGCTACCAGGAGCCAGATGATTTTCGAAGTCATGGTTGACTTCTGTTGTAAAGTTTCCATTCAATCCCTCATTTTGTGAAGCATATAAATCAGCGTGATTTTTTTATTCGAGGTACTGCTGTTTTCCCTTGCGACTTTACGCTTGTTCCTTTCGAATTCCTCTAAGACTTTGGCATAAAAAAAGGGATGATTTTAGTCATCCCCTTTGATAATAGTCTATTTTCCGACCATTATGCACGTTCTAAATAGTCACCAGTACGGGTGTCTACGCGAACGCTTTCTTCTTGCTGAACGAATAATGGAACACGTACTACTGCACCTGTTTCAAGTTTCGCTGGTTTACCGCCACCGCCAGAAGTATCGCCACGAACGCCTGGATCAGTTTCAACGATTTTTAATACTACGAAGTTTGGTGGGCTTACTGTTAAAGGTACGCCATTCCATAACATGATAGTACATTTTTCATTTGAATCGTCTTTTAACCATTTTGCAGCGTCGCCCATTGCTGTTTTATCAGCAGCGATCTGTTCGAAAGTTACAGGATCCATGAAGTTCCACATTTCGCCATCGTTGTACAAGTATTCCATTTCTACTTCTACGATGTCTGCAGCTTCTAGAGAATCACCAGATTTAAAAGTTTTTTCCAAAACTTTACCACTGCGAAGGTTACGTAATTTAACGCGGTTGAACGCCTGGCCTTTACCTGGTTTAACGTATTCGTTTTCCATGATTGAACATGGGTTACCATCAAGCATAACCTTCAGGCCAGACTTGAAATCGTTCGTAGAATAATAGGCCATGATTGGCTCACTCCAAACTTACTAACTTTAAGCTATTGATGCTATGGGCTGTTGCAATGTCATTTAGCAAGTCTGACACGAACATGAGTTGCCACATGCACATTCATTTAATGTTGCGTATTCTAAATGAGCAATACACCAAGTCGCAACGAAAAAATCGGTTTTAACTTGCTGACACTGCTTAACTTAGCATCAGCTATTCCAATACTGGTGCACAACCAGTCTTCCAAGCATATAAAAGTCTCTATACTTTTGCATACCATAGCAAATTGATCGTGTTTAGAGAAATTTTAGCCGGCTTTCACATTCCCATCTGTAGACAAACTGCTAAACTGCGCACTTCTGGCTATCGCCTTCATCTTTTTTTGATCTTCCGGCATGACACAGTATTTATATCAAGAAGCAAATTGGCAATCGCAACTGAGTGATCTGATCACTGATCCACAGGAACTACTACAGATTTTACAGCTTTCACCAGATCAGCTGTTATCTGGTGCTCTGCTGGCCTCTCAAGCCTTTAAACTACGTGTGCCGCGAGCTTTTGTTTCCAGAATGCAGCCAGGCAATCCTTTAGATCCACTTTTATTACAAGTGTTACCACATCATCTGGAACTGGAAGATCATCCGGGATTTGTCACCGATCCCCTAGGTGAAGAACAAGCCAACCAGCAGCCTGGTGTTCTACATAAATACAAGTCACGTTTTTTACTGACCTTAACCGGTGCCTGTGCAGTCCACTGTCGTTACTGTTTCCGCCGCCATTTCCCCTATCAGGAAAATCTGCCTAAAAATGAAGACTGGATTAATATCAAACAATATCTGGAAAGCCAGCCAGATATTAATGAAGTAATTCTGAGTGGGGGCGATCCACTGACCTTATCTAACCGAAAATTAAAAACCTGGATTGAACGACTAGAATCGGTACCACATCTCAAATTTTTAAGAATACATTCACGAGTTCCTATTGTGATCCCAAACCGGATCGACGAAGAGCTACTAAGCATGTTAAAAAACAGTAGGCTACGTATTATTCTAGTGGTACACTCGAACCATGCATCAGAGCTGGATGACCTGACCTGTAAGCAGCTTAATCAGCTGGTTCAGCATCAGATCACGGTACTCAATCAGGCAGTTTTATTAAAAGGGGTTAATGATTCTGCTCAAGTTTTGATTGATTTAAGCTATCGCTTGTTTGATGCTGGCGTGATGCCCTATTATTTACATGTACTTGATAAAGTAAAAGGTGCGCATCATTTTGATTTACCTGCTGAGCACATCAATGAGATTTATACAGAAGTTTTAGCGAACCTACCGGGGTATCTGGTTCCTAAACTAGTTCGAGAAATAGCGGGCGAGAAGAATAAGACACCGCTTTTTGGGGTTTCAACATTTTTGAGTTAAATAATAAAGATGAGTAAGCATACTGCAGACATTTTTCAGACAACGGCTGAACTCACCATAGAACAGCTAAGTTTTTGTCCCACAAATGCCAAAGCATTGCAGGAATGGGTCGCAGGAATTTCAATCATGCAATTGGGGAATTCATCCAAGTCTCTGTTCAGTGCTTTACTGGAAATTTCCGAACTGAAATGTGCGGAAACCTTGCGTTTTGACCTGATTCAGGTATTGCACCCTACCCTTGAAAATGTTTTGGCCAGTCTTGAGAAACATTTCGTCAATCAGGGTCTGATCACGACAGATCGCAATGACCAGATTATTGAGCTGGCTATGCTGTTACGCAGCTATTTTGCCAAAATCTATATAGATATTGCCAAACGCTGTAATCATCAGCTGAATCATCAAAAGTTTTCACTATTTTCCTTGGGCAAAAAGAAAAGCCTGCAAAGTGCCCGGATGGTGTCTATTTACTATGGCCTGCAACAGTTAAGTCTCCTGCTCTATCAACAGCATATGCTGTATAGCACACCTGGCGCCGGTCAGTGGTTGGCAGCACATCAGTTGCTGGAATGTGCGATGGACAATAATTTCTATCAGACCAACATTAATCAGGTTCTTGGCACCCAGCACGAAATCCAGAATATTGCCCAAGCCTATGCACGACTGATCTTACTAGATATTTTTAATACTCATCAGATTCGTCCTGCTGAAATTCAGGGCTTATATTTATGTAGTGCAGACTGGGCGAAACTGGTTCAGATTCTACCGAAAGAAACCACGCTATCACGTTATGTGGTTGATGCCAGCAAAGATCATCCACCTTTATTAAATTCTCATCAGGGTCAGCATTTCCAGCCGAGCTTCTATATTTCGACACAAAACCTGATGGAACACCTGACCGGCACTCAAAGCAAAAATGCCCAATATCTGTCACGTAATGAAAAGCTGTTCCTGACGCCTGCCCTGCATTTTCATATCTATAACCTGCTTTCGAATAATGTCGAACGCCGTCATGAGCGTTATGAATATTCTGCACAGATCAATATCTGCTTTGGCTTAACGGTGGCGCATTTTTATCTGTCTAAGGGTAAAAACTTTAATGAAACGCTGGAACTGGAAGGTAATTATGGTTTCCAGAGCGAAAGCAGTTTTATCAGCTCAATGCATAATACCGTTCCAAGCGGATTCAGCAGTATCAAGGCGCTCGATCGCGAAGCCAAACAGATTCATACCGCTGAAGTTCTCGATATCAGTGTTAATGGTTACCGGATTAAATGGTCAGGTATCACACCTGCCAATCTGAAAACTGGCGAATTTATTCTGGTTCAGGAAAAATCTCAAAGCCAGTGGCGTGGTGGTGTCATTCGCTGGATCAAACAGTCTGCTGATAAAAGTCTGGAAATTGGTCTGGAAATTCTCGCACAGGAACTGTTCCCTTGCGCAGTCTATGCCCGTACCGACAAACACAGTGTCAATTATCAGCCAGCCATTCTGGTACAGATGACCCAGCTTGATCAGGTCTCAACCAGTATTATTGTCTCTGGCTCACAAATGTTTAGGGAAAAACAGACCATTCATTTACGACTTGGCCAAAAAGAACTCAGAATCTACCTGACCAAGGCGCAGCTCATTACACAAAGTTTTATCCGTTTTGACTATGAATTATTAAATGATCAAGAAGAAGATATCATCGAAAACTTTATACATAAGCAATTGAATGAAACTAGAAATCACGATTTATGGGAAGCATTGAAGTGAGAAATCCATTATTGTCTAAAAAGTTAAAACGTACTGAAACACGTTTACTGATCATTGATGATAATCAAATTAGATATAACCAAATCCGTGATCTCTTAACCAGCAATGAATATCAGGTCGATGCCGTTCTGCTTGATGATCTGCAATCTTTTGAAAAACAGTTAAACTTTAACTGGGACCTGATTATTTTTGGTCGTGCGTATGATCTGAAATATGAACAGGCCTTAAGTCTGGTTCAACTTTCGCAGCAACCTGACCTTCCTATTCTTTTGTTAAAACCAGAAGATTATCAGGCTGAACAATATGCCCAGTATATCCGTAAAGGTATTTTTGACATTCTGAATCTGGATTACCCAGGCCGCTTCTTCCTTAATCTGGTACGTGCCCTTTCCTTTAGCCGTACGATGCAAGCACAGCGCCATTTAATTGAAGAACTGGAAACTGCACAAAGCCAGGCACAATCATTGGTAGAAGACAGTAACCGTGCGGTCGCAACCATTCAGGAAGGCATCCATATTCAGGCTAATGCCGATTATCTCAAACTGTTTGGCCTTAAAAGCGAGGATGATATTATCGGTCTGCCGCTTTTAGACCTGTTACAGCCGCAAGATTTGAATGATTTTAAAACCCGCTTTAAAAAGATTTCTCAGGGCCAGTTTGATTTAGGCCGTTTTGATATTACTTCGTCGAATCCAAATGTGGCTGCTGCCAATCCATTAAAACTGGAATTTCTGGCATCTAGTGCTGAAGAAGATGCACTACAAATTACGATTGATACAGCGACTACTCAGGCAAGTGCCTCTTCTGAAAAAGTTGCAAACAAGCCAAATACCTTACAGTCACTTAAGCGTGAACTCAATCGTGAACCGGCCAAAGCCAATGCATTGATCACTTTCTCCTTTGCTGCGTATGAGCCGCAAGTCCTGAATGGTGACTGGGCGACCTACATAGGTTACTTCCATGAAATTAAGAAATTCCTGAAAGAGCAGGTTCGTATTCCGCTCTTCAAACTGGAACATGATGTTCTGGTGGGGATCATTCAGGCAGATGCGCAAGACATTCTGGAATCCAAACTGGTTGGACTAGGTTCATTGACCAAACCACAGCTCATTACAGTGAATCAGCAAACTTATCCGCTCAATCTGCGCATCGGTTATACCCTGCTTGACGGTGAACTGCGTGATGAAAGCCATTGTAATGAATTAATCGGTCGGGCTTTCTCTACTCCTTTACCACAAGCACAAAAAACTTCTGAGTTTGTTCTGGATATTCCTGCAACGACTCAGGAATCGATTTCAATGCCAAGCATTGACTTCACGGTTTCAGAACCCGTTATTCCAGCGCCTGAGTCCATACCGGTCAGTCCAGCAGTCAGTGCTGTACCACTGACTACATCGCCAGTATTAAAAGCACTGCGTGAATGTCTGGAACGTGGTGAAATTCATCTGAAATATCAACAGCTGTATGATAAAGAAGATACCAACCTCTATATGTATGAGGTGACTAGTGGCTTTATCTTTGAAAATAAATGGCAGGACATTTCTTCCTTGATAGAACTCAATGAAGATGATGAATTATCTATTAAACTCGATCGCTGGATTCTGGTTGAATCAAGCAAGCAATTGCACAACTTCATTACCCAGTATCCGGATGCCCGTTTAATCGTGAACCTGAACCGTGCGGTACTATTTAAAGACCGTACTTTTCCTGAGTTTATTTCCAAACTAATTACCATTATTCGCAGTAAAGTCGAACATCCTTTAACTTTACAGTTCTCAGAAGAAGATATCCTGATGAACCAGCAGGATGCGCAGAAATATCTACGTACTTTACGTGAACATGGCGCGCGAATTGCGATTCGTAACTTTGGTCACTCAATGTATAGTGAAACCCTACTACGTGAGTTTGATATCAATGGTCTGAGCCTGGATAGCAAACTGACCAAGATGCTGAACAATGATGCTGAAATTGAACAGTTACAGGAAAAAATCACCACGTACAATGAAATCAAACCAGTGAATATCATGATCCGTGAACTGAATGACATGACCTTATTTGCGAATGCCTGGAACGTCGATGCACGCTTTATTCAGGGTGATTATTTCCAGAAAAAACTGGATCATCTGATTGATGTACAAGACCACTAAGGTCTTGTACTCGCCTTTCAATCTAGAAACGTGAAATGATTTTCTAAATTGCAGGCACAAAAAAAACGGGCATAAAGCCCGTTTTTTCATTTTGGGTATTAACGTTTAACAGAACGTGACATACCAGCAAAACGTTGTTTGAACTTGTCGATACGGCCGCCAGTGTCAACGTTCTTTTGCTTACCAGTGTAGAATGGGTGGCAAGCTGAGCATACGTCTAGGTAAAGAGTTTCTTTACCAACAGCTGAACGAGTTTCGATTACGTTACCACATGAACAAGTAGCAACTAGTTTTTCGTATTTTGGGTGAATATCGGCGCGCATCGTCGATTACTCCATTAAGATGAAAGAAGGTTTTGCTGTCATCGCAATTGATCACTCTCAAATATTGAGGAAGGGCCAGAATCAGGATTCAGGCAGATCAACACCACAACAGACCATTCTTTTGGCCCACCGAGACGGATACCGTCAGAGCTAAGCACAACAAGTTGGGCGGTATTATACGGCAAACAAATCCAATAAGCGAATTATTCTTCTGTATGTACGGCCTGTTTGGCCCAGAGATTCGCAATCACACCACAGGCCATGAGCTGGATTTGATGGAAAATCATAATTGGTAAAACAATTATGCCAAGTGGCTGACCAATAAACAGAATCTGTGCCATCGGTACACCACTGGCAAGCGTTTTTTTGGAACCACAGAAGAACACCGTTTTCTGGTCAGCACGATTAAAGCCCAACCAGCGTGGAATAAATAGCGACAACAGCATCACAATGGTCAATAAAACCGAACATGCCAGCAGCAGCAAGAGCAAAGTACTTAAGCTGACTTCACGCCAAAGCCCAGCCACCACCGCACTGCTAAATGCCCCATAAACCACCATCAGAATTGAGCCCTGATCGAATACTTTAACGATCTTGGGCATCTTCTGCATTTTTGGGAAAATCCATGGACGTAGTAACTGACCTAAAATAAAAGGCACTAATAACAGCAGCGTAATCTGTAGAATCGATGCTGTCGGATCAAAGCCATGCTGAGATTTCCCAAGGATAAAGAATGCGACCAGCATCGGTGTAATGAACATCCCGATAATATTGGAAAATGAAGCACTACAGATTGCACCGGCAATATTCCCTTGAGCCACTGAGGTAAAGGCGATGGAAGACTGTACGGTTGATGGCAAGAAGCACATAAACAGGAATCCCCAATATAATTCTTGCCCCAGCATTGGCAATAGGATTGGCTTTGCCAGCAAGCCTAAAATTGGAAAGAGTGCAAAGGTCAAGGCAAAGACCAAAGTGTGTAATTTCCAGTGCATCAAGCCTTCAATTACAGCTTCACGCGAAAGCTTGGCACCATGCAGGAAAAACAGGATGGCAATGGCTGCTGTCGTGATCCAGCTAAAGAGTTCAGCTGCCTGCCCTGACACTGGCAATACACTGGCCAGTAACACCATAACAAAGAGCAAGATCGTAAAGCGGTCCAATGCCAGCAGTTTAAGCATCTGATTTCCTTCCCTCAAAATTTTATTATTCGATAAAAAATACCCGGCTATCTTAACAGATGCCGGGTCCATGTTATGCATTCAGATTGATGGAATATTTTCATCCATACATGAATACATTTCACATATCTCGCTCTATAACACTTAGTTATTACGTGCGTTATTGTCTTGCTGGATCAATTCGATTTTATAACCGTCTGGATCTTCCACAAATGCAATCACAGTGACACCGCCTTTCATTGGGCCAGCTTCACGAACAACATTGCCACCACGTGCCTTGATTTCTTCACAGGCTTTATAAGCATCATCTACCGCAATCGCAATATGACCGTAGCCATTGCCCAGGTCATAGCTTTCTGTATCCCAGTTATGGGTCAGTTCAAGCACAGTGTGATTTTCTTCATCGCCATAGCCTACAAAAGCCAAGGTAAAACGACCTTCTTCATAATCTCGCTTACGAAGTAAAGTCATACCAAGAACCTCAGTATAAAACTTGAGTGATTGTTCCAGATTGCCTACACGTAACATGGTATGCAGCATGCGCATATTAATCATCCTTATTTACAGATTGTTGTTGGTGTTCACCGAGCAATTTTGCCACCCAAACCACCAGAATCAGGATTGGAATCCCGATTAAAGTGGTCATCAGGAAGAAACTCGGATAACCGATATTGGTCACTATAGTACCTGAATATCCACCTAAAATCTTAGGGGTTAAAGTCATGAGTGAGCTGAAAATAGCATACTGAACAGCGGTAAAGGACACACTGGTCAGACTGGACAGGAAAGCAATAAAGGCTGCACCTGCGAGACCTGCAGCCAGATTATCGACAATAATTGCAAAATACAGCCACCATGAACTATAAGGTTTAATCACTTTACCCTGAATTTCGACATTCTCACCAGTTCCAATCGTAATTGGCTGAACATCGATATCCATCGGATTGGCTTGGGTCTGCGACAAGTCCACAGCATATGAATGCTGCTGGGCAACTATCGGATGCTCTTGCTGCATTAAGCTTGCATTGATTTGCTTCACAGGTGCAGCAATCAGTTTTTCGGCAGGAATAGCAGCACTAAAGACACGTCCTTCATCCAGCTTGGCTTCGAATTTATCGCCATTCAGCTCTAATACAATTTTTTGCTCTGCAGTTAAATCCGGCCCTAGATACTGACCGCGAACCACGATGCTATTTTCCTGTTCATTGGCACTGATCAGGTTATCTGTGGTAACAGGCAGAAGCTGTAATTGTGCTGCTTTCGAATCATTCTGTTGCAGATAAGGCAGGTTGACTTGTACTGCATCTGCCGGATGATTCAGATAATGTGCACGAACCTGAATCTGTTCGGCCTCTTTAAAAGCAGTATTGGGTACATTCAGTTTCCAGTAACCGACTTCATCTGTATCTGCCCGAAAGGTTTGCTGACCTACCTGAACTTCGACCTGCCCCAGCTTTTCACCAGACTTCACTAAGCCAATAAAAATCAGATTGGTTGAACAGGCCAGAATCGCGCCTACAAACATCAGTTTCATGATGTTCATTTTCTGGGCCAGCAAGCCACCTAAAAAACCGCCAAGCAAGGAGAAAATTACCCCATACACTTTTACAGCTTCAGCAATCTGCTCCTTGCTAAAATTTAGATCCTGATAAAACACATTGGAAATCACACCGGCAATAATATCGGAGACCCGATAGAAACCGATCAACAATAACAACACCAAAGCCAGCTTTAAGCCATAGCGATCAAAGAAATCTGCTACGGGATTGACCCAGGTTTCGAATGCCATCTGCTTATTCACAGCACCCATTTTGACCAGAATCGTACCCACACCGAAAGCAACAGCACCTGAACCGATAAAGCGTAAAGCCTCAAAACAGAACAAGGCAAAAGTATCCTGAATTGCCCACTGTTCAGTGATGCTAGATACCAAGTCACCGGAATAGACATAACTCAGCACAAAACTTATAACAGCCACGAAAAACACGCCAACCAAGCGGAAATAATCACTGCGCTGGTAATCTTTACGTATCCGATCCACCTGAGGCTCACGGATGACCAGTGTAGTAATAATCCCAACCAGCATAACCGCTGCCATCGCCAGATAAGTCCATTTCCAGGCATCATAGATATAATTGCCTTTGGCCGTGCCTAAATATGCCGCCAGAAACAGAGCTCCAGCGCCAGCCACAATCATCCCGATCCGGTAACCCGCATTATAGGTCGATGCCAGTACGGTCTGCATCTGAGTTTCGGCCAGCTCAATACGATAGGCATCAATGACAATATCCTGCGTTGCAGCCGAGAATCCCAGCAGGACTGCACCTAGTGCCATCTGCTGTAAATGTGCCTGCCCCAATGCTGGATCTGAAAAAGCCATAATTGAAATCGCAGTTACAATCAGGATCTGAGCAATCAATAGCCAGGCGCGCCGGCGACCCAAAGCTTTGGTCAGAAATGGGACAGGTAATTCATCAATCAATGGCGCCCAGACAAACTTAAATGAATAGCCTAGTGCAGCCCAGCTAAAAAAAGTCACCGCACTTTTACTGATTCCGGCTTCACCGAGCCATAAAGACAAACTGGAAAAGATCAAAAGAATCGGGACACCGGCTGAAAATCCGAGAAACAGCATGATCAGGGCACGTCGATCCAGAAATGCTGTAAATGCGGATTTCCAACCCGTCGTTTGTGTTGTCATTGCTTTGTTATTTTCCACGAAAACCAATTGCTGCTATTCAATCCTTTAATAACGTATCTTTCAACAAAATTTATATATTTCTCGCATACCCGATTTTTTATTTTGTGGCAAAACTGACATGTTGGCTTGAATTTTTCAAGTAAATCTGTATACCTTAAACCTTATCCACGTCATATTTCGTTTTGGACTTTCAACAGTGACTCAGAGACTCGATCAAATTCATTCTTCAATTTCAAGTAATACAACTATATCTCAACAAAGCATCAGCTCCGACCTACTTATCTCAGCCTTTGAACAAAGCGAAATTACACCAACCCTTGAAAAGACATGCCTGAAACCGGCACAACTGACGCGTATTGCCGATCCGGATAAAATCCCGGCATCGACCAAGCGAATCAAGCCTTTAAATAATTTTCTAGGCCAGGACCGTGCCCGTGCTTCGGTTGAAGCCGGTATTGCCCTGCCATATTCAGGCTATAACATCTTTGCGGTAGGTACAGCAGGACTCGGCAAACGCACTATGGTGAAGCGTTTGTTGCAGCAACATGCCAAAACCATGCAAACGCCAAATGACTGGGTCTATGTCAATAATTTTCAGAATCCTCGTCAGCCTATCGCACTGGAATTTCCAGCTGGTCAGGGACCCAAGTTTCAGGCGATGCTGCACCAAAGCTGGCAATCCATTCTAAAACAGCTGGAGCGTCGTTTTACTGCGGAAAGCTATCACAACCGGATTGAAATGATTCGTCAGGAAACGGGTGATGAACAGCAACTCGCACTGATTGAACTGACCCGTGAAGGTGAAGAACTCGATCTAAAACTGATTTCCCGCAATGATGAACATTGTTTTGTGCCAATTCATCTGAAAGATGACAAAGTACAGGAAATGTCTCAGGAAGATTTGAATGCTTTAAGCAATAAAGATCGTGCCGAAATCGCCTCTAACATGCGTTACATGGACAAGAAACTGGAACGCCTGGGACTTCATCTGGGTGACCTGGAAGATGATGCGCGTGACCGTGTTCAAGTATTGAACCGTGATATTGCCAAGCAGGTAGTGATGCCACGTGTTGAGCAGATGCTGACTAAATTCAAGCATGTCGAAGGTCTGGAACAATATCTGAAGCAATATGCTGAAGACATTATTAATAATGTTGAAATTGTACTGGAACAGGAAGAAGACGATTTTACCCCTGCCCAGTTCAGCCGCGTACCAGCGCGCTTCCAGGCCAATGTGATCGTCACCCATAAGCCAAATAGCGGTGCACCCGTTATTTTTGAAGATTTCCCGACGCATTACAATCTATTGGGTCATGTAGAACAGCTGACCCAAAATGGTACGATTACTACAGATTTCACGCTGATCCGTCCCGGCTCCTTGCATAATGCCAATGGCGGTTTCCTGATGCTTGAAGCTGAACAGTTACTGGAACAGCCATATGCATGGCAAGGTCTGAAACGTGCCTTGAAATCTGGGCATCTCAAGCTTTCTTCTCTGGAACATATGCTGACCCTCACCGGTAGCATTTCCATTGAGCCAGCTTCTATTCTGCTGAATATCAAAGTAGTGCTGCTGGCAGAGCCAGAAATTTATTATGAAATTCTGGAACTTGAACCAGAACTAGGCAGTATCTTTAAAATCCGTGCTGATTTTACCGATACTTTGCAACGTAATGATGAAAATGAGCAAGCCTATATGCAACTGATTGCTGACTATGTGCAATCAGATAAATTATTGCCATTTGACCGTTCTGCATTATCTGCCCTGCTGACCGATTCAAGCCGTCAGGCTGAAGATCAGAGTTCCCTGTCACTACATGCATTAACGCTGGGCGACCTGATTCGTGAAGCGCATCATCATGCATTCGAAGCGGGTGACAAGATGGTGTCAGAAAAGCATATCAATACCGCACTGGATCATCGTAAATATCGCTTAGGCTATTTACGTGAGCTATTCTGGCAAGATCTGACCCGTGGCACCCAACTGATTGAAACTCGCGGTCATCGTCTAGGCCAAATCAATGCGCTGTCTGTGATTCATTATGCGGATGTTGAATTTGGTCTACCTTCACGCTTAACTGCTTCTGTATATCAAGGTGGCGGTGATATTCTGGATATCGAACGTAGTGTAGAACTTGGCGGTTCTTTGCATGCTAAGGGCGTGCTATTGATGGCCTCTTTTCTAAAAGCCCATTTTGGTCGTGAACAGACCCTGCACTTCTCTGCCGCTTTAGCTTTCGAACAAAGCTATGGTCAGGTGGATGGTGACAGCGCGACAGTTGCTGAACTTTCAGCGCTTATTTCTGCGATTAGCCAATTACCGATCGACCAGTCCTGGGCGATTACCGGTTCCATGAACCAGCTTGGTCAGGTACAACCGATTGGTGGAGTTAATGCGAAAATTGAAGGTTTCTTCGATGCCTGTAAGCTGCAAGGCCTGACAGGTAAGCAGGGTGTGATTATTCCACGACAAAACATGCAGCATCTGATGTTACGTAAAGATGTTATTGCTGCAGTCGAAGAAGGTCAGTTCCATATTCATGCCATTGATAATATCGCGCAGGCTTTGGAAATTCTGATGGCTCGTCCGGTCGGGACTATGGACAAGAAAGGTCGTTATAGCAAAAACTCGATCTTTGCTGCTGTGATGGACCAACTCGAATACTGGCAAGCCATTGAAGATGGTGCCGAATTTGAGGAAGAACCTAAGAAAAAGAAAAAAAAGAAGAAAAAGAAAAAAGATAAGGCGCTTATAAAGGAAGTTCAGACCGATCCAGATACGTTAGCTGAGGCCTTGGTTGCTGAATCAAAAGAACTGGAAAAATCTGAGGATCAGGCAGAAGATTAATTCTGCCCCCCTGCCTCACTATCCACCCATAAAAAAAGCGCTTCTTTCGGAAGCGCTTTTTTATATCTATCAGTTTAATCCAAGGATTAAGCTTCAGGTGCTGGACTGTATTGCTCTACTAAAGGCTGTAATTCACCTTTTTGGAACATTTCTAGGATGATGTCACTACCACCGATCAATTCACCATTGATCCAAAGTTGTGGGAATGTCGGCCAGTTCGCAATTTGTGGCAGAGTTGCACGAATATCAGGGTTTTCCAGAATATTAACATAAGCAAATGGACGACCAATTTGACTGAGTGCTTCTACCGCACGTGCAGAAAAACCACATTGTGGAAATTGTGGTGTGCCTTTCATATAAAGAAGTACTGCGTGCTTGGCAATTTGGTCACGAATTAACGCTTCGGTATCGCGTGCTTGTTCAGTCATTGATAAATCCTCAACTAATCTGTCTCGCATTATACCCAAAACAGAGAAAAACAGTACGTCTAAAGTAATAAATCCATTTTTATTTACAATTACCCTTTAAATCTGACCAAGTTTTTGCTTATATAAGTTTTTCTTTCCACCTAACAGTAAAGAGTTAGTCATGAACAATATTACCCTCGCTCCGGTACAAACTGATCAACCTTCACATTTGATGCCAGTCTTTGGTCGTCAACTGATCAGCTTTGTCCGAGGACGAGGTGCATATCTTTATACCGAAGATGGTACAGAGTATTTAGATGCCTTAACTGGGATCGCCGTTTGCGGTTTGGGTCATGCTCATCCAGTGATTGCTGAAGCAATTGCGGAACAGGCTGCAACCCTGATTCATACCAGTAACCTGTTTGAAGTGCCTTGGCAAACTGCTGCAGCACAGAAATTGGCTGAAGTCGCTGGCATGGAAGAAGTTTTCTTCTCCAACAGTGGTGCAGAATCGAATGAAGGTGCGATCAAAATTGCGCGTAAATTCGGTCATATGCAAGGTATTGCGTCACCAAAAATTATTGTAGCTGACAAATCTTTTCATGGCCGTACGCTGGCAACCCTGTCTGCAACCGGTAACAAAAAAGTTCAACAAGGCTTTGGTCCATTGGTTGAAGGCTTTATTCGTGTACCTTTTGGTGATATTGAAGCCATTGAAGAAGCTGCAATTAACCATCCGGATATCGTGGCTATTCTGGTTGAACCGATCCAAGGTGAAGGTGGTGTCAATACAGCACCGCAAGGCTTTAGTTACCTAGAAGAAATCCGTCAGATCTGTAATCAGCACAACTGGTTGATGATGCTGGATGAAGTACAAACAGGTAATGGCCGTACCGGTAAATATTTTGCTTATCAGCACACCAATATTGTGCCCGACGTATTGACGACTGCTAAAGGTCTGGGCAATGGCTTCCCAATTGGTGCCGTGATGACTCAAGGTCGTGGTGTCGGTGTTTTAACTGCGGGGAATCACGGTTCGACTTATAGCGGTACTGCATTGGGTTCACGCGTGGTTTATACCATCATCGATATTATGCAAAAAGAAAATATCGTAGCCAATGCCGCTGAAAAAGGTGCATATATTGTTGAGCAGTTACGTAACAAGCTTGCAGATCATCAAGTGACTGTACGCGGATTCGGTCTGATGATTGGGATTGAGTTGCCTAAAGACTGTGGTGAGCTGGTGGATATTGCACGCGATGAATACAAAACCATTATTAACGTGACTGCAGGTAATGTCGTTCGTCTGTTGCCTACCCTGAATATTACACAGGAACAGGCCGATCAACTGATCGAGCGTTTAGTGAAAATGATCAAGGCCTACCTTGCTTAAGTCTATCTTGAAAAACAAAAAAGCCGCTTTAAAGCGGCTTTTTTGTTTATAGGGAATTTATGATGCGACTTGTAACAAACGTCCACCAGAGATCTGGCTAAAATATTGTTTCAATGCATCCAGACAGCGCAGGACTTTAGTCGGTTGCTGTTCTCGATTAGGCATAACTGCATAAAGGGTGACTGGTGGAAGTTTCCATTCAGGCAAGACTTCAATCAGTGAACCATTTAATAAATCTTTTTTAACATCAAGATATAAAATCTTGGCAACCCCGTTGCCTTGCAGGCACATGGCTTTTGCAACCAAGCTATTATTGGTACTAAAGCGTGAGCTTAGTTCAAATTCAACCTTTTCTGTGCTATGCACATGCTGAAAACTGAAATTCTGATGATTTTTAATATGCGTTAAAGGCAAAACATCATGGTGTTTCAGGTCTTCAGGACGCGAGATAATTGCGGTCTGGTTAATATAGCTTGGCGCAGCAACAAGAATCTGTTCAATCTGCATTAATGGCACAACCTGAAGGTTGTGGTCATCATCGTTCTGGTCAAATCGCAGGGCAATATCAATACGCTCTTCCAACAAATCAACCTCATGATTGTTTGTTTCCAGGTGGACTGTCAGGCCACGGTGTGCGGACATCCAGTGAGAAAGTGCAGGAATCACATGGTTCGCGCACACTTCCGGTAAGGATACAATACGAAGTTCACCAACAAGATCGTCACGTAACTCGTTAATGCGAACCTTTCCACGCTCAGCAGCAGACAACATTTCCTGGCAGCTGTGAAAAAAAGCTTGTCCCGCTTCGGTCAGACTTAATTTTCTCGTAGAACGATTTAGAAGTACAACTTCCATATCCTGTTCCAAAGAGCGAATTTGTTGACTCACGGCGCTGGTTGTAATCCCTAACTCACGTGCAGCACCGCTAAACGAGTTCTTTTCCACAACACAAGCAAAGACACCCATTGCTCGAAGTTGATCTAACATAAATTCCCCTCTAAACTTATGAGATGCTTCATCTTTTGATAAAAGCAACTCATTGTATTATACGGTGAAATTTACGTTTTGCATTATTTATTTAATTATTTGGTAAAACTGTTGTTGGATTAATCGGTTTTCCGTCCAAGCGAACCTGAAACTCAAGCATAGTGCGGGTTGTACCAGTCGCCCCCATCTCGGCAATTTTTTGACCAGCCGTTACATTTTGGCCACTTTTCACGCTTAATTTGCTGTTATGCGCATAAGCGGTGATATAGCCATTAATATGTTTAACTAGTACCAGATTACCATATTCCTTCAGGCCATCTGCTGCGTATACCACCTGCCCATCTGCTGCAGCAAAGACCGTATCTCCGACATTACCGCCATAACGGGTACCTTTGATATTTGCGGCCAGATCATAGTTTTGTAATACCGGACCATTTGATGGCTTGACCCAACGTAATCCTGCTGCTGTCGATACTGGGGTAATCGGTGCGGAAGTAGTGGTGGCAGGTTTTGGCGTAGTCTTAACAGTTGTTGGAGCGGGAGTGGTTGGCGCTGGAATCGCAATCGTTTGACGCTGAATCGGTGAAGCTTGGGTAACAGGTTGAGTCGCTGTAGTACGGCGAGCGGTAGTGTTATTTTTCAGGCGAATCGACTGACCCACATAAATACGATACGGCGGAGCAATATCATTCATCTCTGCCACACTGATATAGCTCAGACCATAACGTGCAGCAATGCCACTCAAAGTATCCCCAGAGCGTACCGTATAGAAGTCAGGCGCTGCGGCATAGCGGGTCATATTATTGACCTGAGGTTTAGTGGCACAACCAGTAATAATCATTGTGGAAACAACCACAGTGGACAAAACCAGAGTTTTGATGAAGCTGGATGGTGAAGCATGAATGAAGTATTTCGGTGACACCAAGGACATTATCTTCCTCTCTAACATCTATACGGTTGCAAAAACCCAGTAAGATTAGCAAAGTTTTACTACAATATACTTGTAAGCTTTCATTTTTCACAAACTTATAACATTCATTAGATTTTATTTAGAATCTGGGCTTGCAAAGTGTGAAGTGTGTCATAGTTTGTGGCATCCATCTGAATTGGCGTCACGCTTACATAGCCATTGGCAATTGCAAAAAAGTCTGACTCGATTTCAGTTCCTTTATGTTTTGGCATTGCGACTGCTTCACCCGATAGCCCAATCCAGTAAACCTGGCGACCACGTGGATCTACATGACTGGTAATCGGCTTGGACTGGCTACGGCGTCCCTGAAAGGTCACTTTAGTTCCTTTCAGCTCAGCCATATCAGGAATATTCACATTAAAAATATGACGTTCAGGCAAAGTCGGCAAACCTGCCGCGATAAAATCATGTACCCATTGCGCTGCAATGCGATAATCTTCTGGCAAGGTATAAGATCGAACGTTTTGCCCACATAGAGAAACTGCCAATGCAGGTTGTTTGGCCAGACGGCCTTCAAATGCGGCACCCACCGTCCCTGAGTACAGCACATCATCTCCCAGATTGGCACCACTGTTAATGCCGCTGACCACCAGATCGAATTCAACATCAAATAAACCATTCATGGCCAGATAAACACAATCTGCTGGCGTACCATTCACTGCCCATACATCGGGAGAAATCTGGATTGGTCTTAATGGTCGGTCTAAAGTGAGTGCACTGGAAAATCCGCTACGTTCACTTTCCGGAGCTACCACCACAACGCGTCCTAAAGGTCTCAAGGCCTGCGCCAATGCCTGTATACCCGGTGCAAAAACACCATCATCATTTGAAATTAATATATTCACTGCAAAATCTCGTTGAGCTAAAAAATGACTCGCTAGGACATTTCATTGTATTAGTTCAGGAATTATATATATTTGTAGCACGATATCCATTAATACATATGGCTTAAGATGATGAAAAAATTCTCTCTTTGGGGTACTTTGGCTTTAAGTTTGGCAACTTTTGTATCTCCTGCAGTTATTGCCAATGATTTGACAGCTGAAGAAAATGACATGATCGTGAAAGAAGATGTTGCGTCTGCACAGGTAATGATCGAAGTATGTCCAGGCATTATTGGTCAGAATGCAAAATTCGATACAACGATTCAGCAGCTGATTCAATCTTATCTAAAAGAATACTCAGACAAATCTATGACCTATCAAAAACTTCAGGCAGACAGTGAATACAAGACTGTGCTTGAAGAAGCGCGTCAAGGTGCAAAACAGACTGCAAAAGACGAACAAAAAACAGCGTGTGAAGATGTTTTAGCCTATCAGGAATAAGGTTTTTCTCGCTGAAATGAGACGATGCCAGCATCGTCTTTTTTCTCTTACACATTTCTTCATAATTCTACAGCTTCACTACATTTCCCCTCTTTTCAATTTTAAAAATATCTTTAAGCTAACAAATTATTGTTCTACATGTAATTTTTGAGTTTTTTGATGAAACATACATTAATTAAAAGTTTAAGTTTATCTGTTGTTGCTGGTATGACACTTTGGGGCAGCTCGGTTTATGCAGCAAATGAAAATATTGAAGTCACCCCAAACCAGGAAATTACCAAGCAAGAATTGGCTGCGATTTATGTCCTTTCTGAAATTTGCCCAAGCATGGTCAAAGACAAAGCAAAATTCAATCAAGGTTATAACCAGCTCGTGATTGAATATTTGCCGGGTCAAAAAAATCCGGTTGAACGGCTGAACCAGATGGTAAAACAGTCAGATTTCCGTAACATTCTGGCCGAAGCACAGAGCGACGCCAAAAAGGCTGGCAAGAAAAAGAATCAGGCCATTTGCAATGAGTTGGTGAGCTACAGTAAATAATCCACTTTTTGAGTGATTGCTTACAATACTTTTGAAATAACCCCGGGTTTCCCATAGAAGTCAGCCTAGCTTTGTCCTAAAATGCTAGGCTCTTCGTGCTTACATCAAGATATTGGAACCCACTAGAAATGACCCAAAAAACTGCCCTTGCTGCATTATTATTAATTCCTAGTTTTAGCTTTGCAGCAACTGTCTTATCTGCACCACCAGAATTGAATAATAAATCTTATGTGCTAATGGACTACGAGACAGGGCAAATTCTCGCATCAAAAAATGAAAATGAAAAATTAGCCCCTGCTTCAATGACCAAGATGATGACCAGTTACATCATCGAGCAGAAGTTATTAAGTGGTGAGCTGACTGAAGATGAACAGGTTCGCATGAATGAATCTGCATGGTGCCGTGGTAGCAGTGCAGAATCATGTATGTATGTACCTTTAAACGGTACGGCGACTGCACTAGAAATGTTGCGTGGGATTATTATCCAGTCTGGTAATGATGCGTCTAAAGCGATGGCTGAACATATTGCAGGGAACGAGGGTACCTTTGCACATATGATGAACCAGGAAGCGAAACGGATCGGCATGACTAATACCAGCTTCATCAACTCGACTGGTATGCCAGCTGAAGGCCATTATTCGACAGCGAAAGATATGGCAACTTTGGCTCAGCACATCATCAAAGACAGTTCAAAATACTATCCAATTTACTCTGAAAAAGAATTTACTTTTAACGGGATTAAGCAAGGTAACCGTAATGCCCTGCTCTATACTGATCCAAGTGTAGATGGTCTGAAAACTGGTCACACCGATGAAGCCGGTTACTGCTTAACGACTTCTTCAAAACGTGGTCCGACTCGTCTGATTTCAGTGATTTTCGGTGCACCAACCATGAATGAACGTGCATCACAAACACGTGAACTTCTGGCTTGGGGTTATGCAAACTTTGAAACCAAAAATGTTCAGCCAGCTAAACAGGTTCTAGCCAAGTCTAAAGTCTGGTTTGGTAAGGAAAATGAAGTTCAGATCGGTCTTGCAGAAAACTTTAACGTGACTATGCCTAAAGGTCAGGCCAATGCCATTAAAACTCAATTGGTCGTTCAGCCTAAACTGACTGCACCTTTACAACCAGGTCAAGTCGTAGGTAAATATGTGGCGACTTTAAACGGCAAAGTGATTGCTGAGAAACCACTTGTTGCACTAAAAGCAGTTGAAGAAGCTGGTTTCTTTGCTCGTATGCTGGATCATATCAAACAATTTTTTAGTAACCTGTTCTAATATTTATTATCAATATTAGATCTTACTAAAGCGAAAGCACACATTCATCGAATGTGTGCTTTTTTATTTTATAATACTTATAAACTTTCAGGATGATACTGACATGAGCCAAAACATTCGCCCTTATCTGGATACTCGCCCGCAAGTCGCTGACTCCTGTTATATCGATCCGATGGCGGTGGTCGTAGGTGATGTTGTTTTAGGCGAAAATGTATCTGTATGGCCTTTTGCCGTAATTCGTGGTGATGTGAATCATATTCGTATTGGTAAGAACTCGAATGTACAGGATCATTCCATGTTGCATGTGAGTCATAAAAAGGCGGATAAACCTGAAGGTTCACCATTGATTATTGGTGAAGATGTCACGATCGGTCATCATGTAAAATTACATGGCTGTACCATTGGTAATCGTGTTTTAGTGGGTATCGGTACAATTATTCTGGATGATGTAGTTGTTGAAGATGATGTGATGATTGGAGCAGGTTCACTGGTACCACCGAATAAGGTATTAGAAAGTGGATACTTGTATGTAGGCAGTCCAGTCAAAAAAGTGCGTCCACTGACTGAGAAGGAAATAGCTTTCTTGCCTTATTCAGCACAGAATTATGTGAAAGTCTCAGGTCATTACAAATAAATCGACAAACTAAGGCTACTTTATGTAGCCTTATCTTAATTAAGGAATAACCACATAATCGTTCTTAAAACTATTGGCTTCAAAGTCTCCCTCTACTAGATGCACAAATTTCTGGTCAATCTTGTTCAGTTCTAAGCAATCATCCACATCAATCACGGCATCGGTATGAGGTTTAAACCAAGTTTTTTCAATGGCCAGCTTGCCTTGTGCTTTAGCCTCAGTCTTATTTTTTGCAGCAACTACCAGATATTTATGGATTTCACCAAACTGATCTGGCACATAAGCACCCAGATTGATCAGGAATAGTTTTAAATCCTGTTTTACAGGTATGTCCGTCACCTGAACCTGATAATTCAGATCCTGATAGTTGACACCATTGATCGTCATCCAACCATCGACATGCAGGCCTTTTTGTAAACCAAACCATTGCTGCTTCAAATATGGGAAAGCTGTCTTAATATCTGAACTAATGACCGGAATTACGTCATGTACTTCTACATTGGCTTTTTCATGCTTTCCGCCCAATAAAGCAATGTAGAGCTTGAGTTCAGACATAAAAAAATCCTTTAAAAGCAAAATAGAGAAGACTTTAGCCGCATAGTATAAATGAAACTTACTCGTTCCACTTCAAGTCAATCATCTCATATTCTTAAAATCCTGAAATTCACTTAAATCAGCATCAATACAGTGGATAAACAATCCTAATTTGATCTATTTTTAAGCAAGCTTATTTATATTAAAATAAGGTCCGAACTCCCCTTCTCTTATAAATGAGTCACGCCAATGAAGTAAGTCTATTTTTCTCATCAACGATTATTTTTAGATTGATGTGCAAAATAGATCGTCTGGCTTGATCTTTTCTAGAAAAAATCTCTTGTTTATTTTGTGCATCCTGTATTTATGAGGTTATTTATGACTCAACAGGCATGTGTAATATCCAATCTGACTTTAGAATTCCCGTCCAAAGTCATATTTCAGAATTTAAATTTTACCCTTCCTAAAGCTCAGGTCAGCGCTTTAATAGGCCGTAATGGACAAGGTAAGTCTTTGCTCATGCAGCTTTTGCATCAGACTCAGTATTCTACTCCACATTGCTCAGGTAAAGTTTCCTGGCAAATGCATAATGCCTATCTACCACAATTGCATCGGTTAAAGGCAGCCACAATTGCTGAAGCACTCGAAGTAAGTCAATTACATCGTGCTTTTAAAAATGTTGAACATGGTACAGTCAGTTTCGAGGATTATGAGCTACTTGAGGATAGTTGGCACTTGCCGCATGAATGGCAGCAACTGTTGAGCTCAGCACAATTACCCACCGATCTGGACTTTCCTGTGCAATATTTGAGTGAGGGCCAAAAGACCAAACTTGCTTTATGTAGCTTGTTCTTAAAGCCTGAATATTATTTATTGCTGGATGAACCGACTAACCATCTGGATTGTGAAGCACGAACATGGTTAATAGAGCATTTAAAATTACATCCTGCTGGTGCGTTGATCATTAGTCATGACCGGACTTTACTAGATCAGGTTGATCATATTTATTATTTAAATGAGTATGGATTACAGCACTCTACTGGAAACTATGCGGAGTTTTTTGAACAGTATCAGAAAAATGTCGCTTCACTCGAACAGTCAATTCAACAGAGTCAGCGTGATATTAAACAGATGAAGCACAAGCAGCATGACGTTTTAATGAAAGTATAAAAGCAGGAACATGCCGGAAACAAATTACGTGATTCGAATTCCCAAGCCAAAGTGCTTTTAGACTTTAAAAAGAACAGGCTGGTCAAAGTGTAGGGAAAGTTCAGGCACAGCACCAACGGCAAATTTCGAATGAACAATCTGAATTAAAAGTTCAAAAGCAGCGACTTAAAAAGATAAAACCTCAGCTATTTCAATTTCCAGACCTTAAACTACAGTCTGGTGAAATTCTGCGGGTTAAACACTTAAAGCTTCTTTTTGGTACTCCATAGCCTGTGAATCTTGCTTTAAGTGCAGGTGAAAAAATCCATATTGTAGGCCGAAACGGAAGTGGTAAATCCACTTTGCTGAAACTGACCGCCCTACAAAAGCAGCAACCTCTCGATCAAATCTTTTTGGCACGAAACTGTTTTTATCTGGATCAAAATTTTAGTTTTCTCAATGAAGCACTAAGTGCAATTGAAAATTTAAGGCAGATGAATCCTGATATTCCGGAAGTGAAATGGCGTAATTTATTGGGCCAACTTAGAATTCGTGGTGATAAAGGTACTTATCCTTTGCCTCAGTTAAGTGGTGGTGAAAAGCTGAAAGTGGCCTTACTAGGTCTCAGCCAAGTCTCTCCTCAACCCGAACTTTTATTATTGGATGAGCCAGAAAATCATCTGGATATTGAGTCTAAAGCTTCGTTGGCAAGTGCAATTCGGTCTTATAAAGGCGCTATGATTTTAGTTTCACACGATGAACAGTTTGTGCGTGATTGCGGGATCACTGAAGTGTTCAATATGAATGAATAATTTTGATTAAACTTATATACGTAAAAGCCACCTCAATGGGTGGCTGATCAATCATAGGAAATAAGCTTATTGTTTTGTGGTCACATCCTGAGAATATAAATTTAATAAGTATTTTGACAGTATGGTATTCCCCACAAATAAAGAGCCTGATTCACTTAGGTGCCCATAATCCACCTGAAGCAGGTCTTCTCCTTGAGCTGCCCGAATCCGACATTTGTATTGCTGCTGCACATCATCTTTTTTACATAGATGATCAATGAGGGATATATAGGTAATTCCCTGAGGATATTGTAATTTTTTCATTTTCTCGTCTACCTGAACTGCTCTTAAATCCAGTCCGGCATCAAATATAAAATCTTCAGCACTATTCCAGTTTTTCGGTTTCACCATCACTTTAGGAAGCGAAGGTTTCCATTGCGAAATTGGCCCCACAATGACGATATTAGATACGCCAAGCTGAAGCAAACTTTTCCCGATATTTTCCCAATTGGTTTCATCGTGTTTCAGGGCTTGAGTGATAACCACAATTTTGGGTTTCAGTTCTGCGATGCTCTTTAGTGCCAGTTTATTGGAATAGTCACAGGCTTCTTTATAAGCTCCTTTATGATAGTTGATCTCGGTCAGCGATGCCCGGCAAATGGAGGAGGTTTTCTGATAAAAAGGGATATCATTGGATTTCAGTAATGTCCTCAGCCCTAAAGAAAGTGCCTCAGCATGAGAATCTCCCCATAAGAACACCCCACCTTCCTTTTGTTTCGTGATACAGATTGGATCAGGATCATAACTATTATGCTCAGTCAGGCTCACGTAAGTATCACATTTCAGCCAGTATGCATCCCTTAAATTTTTGAATTTCTCATTATAATAATCTAAAAATTTTGCCTGTTCTGAGGCTGCACCTTGGCGCAGATCTGTATTAAAACCATTAAATATATTTAAAGTAACGCCTAAGCTCATGAGCACTAGAGAAAAATAAAGCGGTTTTATACGATAAATATCTTTCCACTGATGATATGAAGGTAATTTAATCTGCTCAATATACTTATAGCTCAGAAAACCTAACCCTATAGAAAGTGCTATTCCGGCATACACATAATACTCAGGCAATGAGTAGATATAGATCAGCACAACCAAAGGCCAGTGCCATAGGTAAATAGAATAAGACCAAGTCCCCAGCTTTTGAAATACAATATTATTGGTAAGAACACTGTCATGTCGATGTGCCTGAATCATCAGGAAGGTACCGGTAACAGGAAAAACTGCCAGATAACCAGGCCACAAGTCTTCTGCAGAAATGAAGAAATAGGATCCCAGAATAAGTGCCAATCCCGTTCCTTCCAGCAACCTTTTCTTATTTTCCTGCAAGGCCAAAGGGTAAAGATAAGCAATTCCCCCGATCATCATTTCCCAGGCTCTGGTAGGTAACAGGAAATAAGCGGGATTTGGCCATTTGTAGGTAGCGATCACAGATAGAATGAATCCTAAAATCGTTCCTGCCAGCAGCATAAATTTCATGGTCTGGATAGACATGAACTTGCGCATGGCAATGAGAACGAGCGGATAAATCATATAGAATTGCCATTCGACGGAAAGTGACCAGGTATGTAATAACCACTTTTCGTGAGTGCCTGCCTCAAAGTAACCGGATTCCTTCCAGTAACTGATATTGGATAAAAAAGTCATGCTACTCGCGGCATGCTTACCCAATAACTTGTAATCAAAAGGCGTCAGATAAAACCAGCCAAAAATCATTAATACCAGACACAGCACGGCCAAAGCTGGAATAATCCGATTCGCACGAGCCACATAAAATTTCAGAATAGAAAATTTTTCATGTTCTAAATCTTTAAATATGATTCCAGTCATTAAAAAACCTGAAATCACAAAGAAGACATCTACTCCAACAAAACCGCCAGGCATCCATGCCGCATTAAAATGAAATAGCATGACTGCAATCACGGCAATTGCTCTGAGGCCATTGATGTCTGTTCTGAATTTCATTGGAGTCCTGTCCTATAAAGCCTGTTATTTATTTTAATTGTTATGAAATACTGCTAATTTTTATTAAATTTTATTTTAAATCAAATTCTTATATTAAAGCGTAGAACGCAAATATTGCTGTTTTAGTATTTTATGCACTCATTATATTCTACGCTTTCTTTTTCGCCAAATACCTTTATTGTTAATCATCTAAATTAAAATCCCGAGTATCAACATAGCCACCGCCGCCTAAATTTTGTAGAATACAGTTTTTATTCCATGGTGCTCCTCTATGATCGCTTGGACTGCTCACGTCACTGTCGCAACTATCGTCGAAAAAAATGGAAAATTCCTGTTCGTTGAAGAACATACTGAAGGTGTCATCCATACCGTATTCAATCAGCCGGCAGGCCATGTGGAGGCAGGTGAAACCATTGTCGAAGCAGCCATTCGTGAAACCATAGAAGAAACCGGTTATCAGGTCAATGTTACTGATCTGATCGGCATCTATACCTATACCCCGCCGATGTTCCCGGATCGTACCTATTTCCGTTTCTGCCTGAGAGCAGAAGCCGTCAGCCATGATGAAAATGCTGAACTGGATACCGGTATTGTCGGTGCAGTCTGGATGACGCTGGATGAACTGGTTGAAACCGCACGTGCTCGCAGCCCATTGGTGATTAAAGCCGTGCAGGATGCCCAAGCTGGCAAACACTATCCTTTATCGCTCATTTACGAGCACCAAAATTCTCCCTTAATTTTAAATTTGGATGCCTAATCCTATGCAACAACGTGTCATCGTCGGTATGTCTGGTGGTGTAGATTCATCTGTGTCTGCAGCTCTCCTCCTTCAACAGGGTTATCAGGTTGAAGGTCTTTTCATGAAAAACTGGGAAGAAGATGACGGCACAGAATACTGTACGGCAATGGAAGATCTTGCCGATGCACAAGCCGTTTGCGACAAGATCGGGATCAAACTGCATACCGCCAACTTCGCGATGGAATACTGGGATCGCGTGTTCGAGCATTTTCTGGCTGAATATACTGCTGGCCGTACCCCAAACCCGGATATTTTGTGTAATAAAGAAATCAAATTCCGAGCCTTCCTGGATCATGCGATCAATCTGGGCGCTGACTTTATCGCGACTGGTCACTACTGTCGTCGCGGCAAAACCATGACCAATTCGCGCGGTGAGCAATATGCCCAATTACTGCGTGGTTATGACAATAATAAAGACCAGACTTACTTCCTGCATGCGGTCCATGGTCGTGAAATTAATAAGACCCTGTTCCCTGTCGGCGAAATTGAAAAACCGCAAGTCCGTAAAATTGCAGAAGAATTAGGTCTGGCAACAGCGAAGAAAAAAGATTCTACGGGTATCTGTTTTATTGGTGAACGTCGCTTCAATGACTTCTTAAAGCAATATTTGCCGGCGCAACCTGGAAAAATCGTGCTGGAAGATAGCAAAGAGGTTGGTGATCATCACGGCTTAATGTACTATACGCTCGGTCAACGTGGCGGGATCGGTATTGGCGGTATGAAAGGCGCGGAAGAGGGTGCCTGGTTTGTACTGCATAAAGATATTGAAGGTAACCGTCTGGTGGTGGGTCAAGGTCATGAACATCCACTGATGCACAGTACCATATTGTGGTCTGAAGCGATTGACTGGGTAGCCGGTGAACAGGATATTCCTGAAACAGGTTTCCGCTGTACGGCAAAAACCCGCTACCGTCAGCCTGACCAAGCGTGTACTATTTTCAAGGATCCAGAAACACCAAATGGTGTTCGTGTTGAATTTGATGAGTCGCAACGTGCAGTGACCCCGGGTCAAAGCGTTGTATTCTACTCAGGTGAAGTTTGTTTAGGTGGTGGCGTGATTCATCATACCAATGCGCCTAAACCTGATTTTATTAAAGGATGATTTCGGTATGACGGAGTTACCGTTTCAACAAGCCACAACGTTGAATGTTCGTCAAAATCGTGCGTTGGCGCTAGCGGGGGTTTTTCAGGCCACCCAGCTGACGCATATGACTGCATTGACGGGACAGCAAAGCATTGGTGAAAGCGGTAATTTCTATTTTGAACAGTTGATTAAAGCCAGTTTAAATATCCGTCCAAGTGGCAAGTTAAATGCCCAGACCTTAGACTTCTTTAATCAGCTGGCCGATATTTCCCTCGGTTTAAAAACCCTGGAAAGCAGCATTACCCAACCTTTTAATACTTCCCCAAAATCCAGACTTCCAAAACTTTCATCGACCAAGCTTCCAATGTCCTATGCCATGGCACTTCTTCAGTTAGAAAAGAAGGTCTATAGCAATACCAAGTTTGTTGAAATCATCGAACAATCCCAGCAAAAAATCCTCAGACAGCTCTCCTTCTTCGATAACAATTACATGCACCCCAGCATCATTGCCAATCTCGCTCAGACCTATGTCGATACCGCCGGCCAGATCAATCCGCGGATCATGGTGCGTGGCAATGCTGAAGCCTTTAAAGATTCCGGTCATACCAACCGCATCCGTGCTTCACTCTTTACTGGACTGCAAATGGCGCACTTATGGCGTCAGCTTGGCGGCAGTTCATGGGGCATGATTTTTGGCAAGCGCAAGTTGCTACAGGATATCCAAAATCTCGCGCGCTTACAGTTTCAGGTGATCTAAACCATGTTGTTGTACGCGCACCGTTTTTCGTTTAATTCCAAAATTTAGGGAATCGATATGAACGCTTTAACTGCACTTTCTCCATTAGATGGACGCTACGCTAGCAAATGTGATGCGCTGCGCCCTTTTCTTTCTGAGTTTGGTCTGATCCATGCTCGTGTGACTGTTGAAGTGCGTTGGTTACAAGCGCTTGCCAACCGTCCTGAAATCACTGAAGTGCCAGCGTTCTCATCTGAAACCAATGCTGCACTTGATGCGATTGTTGCCAGCTTCTCTGAAGAAGATGCCAACCGCATTAAAGAGATCGAACGTACTACGAACCACGACGTGAAAGCGGTTGAATATTTCCTGAAAGAAAAAATTGCAGGCATTGAAGAACTGAAAAATGCAGGCGAATTCATTCACTTTGCATGTACTTCTGAAGACATCAATAACCTGTCTCATGCATTAATGCTGAAAAGCGGTCGTGATGTACTGGTTGAGTCTATGCAACAAATCATTGATTCAATTGTTGCATTGGCTGAGAAACATGCTGACCAACCAATGTTGTCTCGTACACATGGTCAAACAGCGAGCCCAACAACTTTGGGTAAAGAAATGGCGAACGTGGCTTACCGTCTTGCCCGTCAAATCAAACAGTTCAAGCAAGTTGAGCTACTGGGCAAAATCAATGGCGCAGTGGGTAATTACAACGCGCATCTTTCAGCTTACCCAGACATCAACTGGCCTGCGCATTCACAAGCATTTGTTGAATCTTTAGGTTTGACTTTTAACCCGTACACCACCCAGATCGAGCCACATGACTACATGGCGGAACTGTTTGATGCGCTGCGTCGTTTCAATACTATCCTGATCGATTTCAACCGTGACGTTTGGGGTTATATCTCACTTGGTTTCTTCAAACAAAAATTGAAAGAAGGCGAAGTGGGTTCTTCAACCATGCCGCACAAAGTTAACCCGATTGATTTCGAAAACTCAGAAGGTAACTTGGGTATTGCCAATGCAGTTCTTGCGCATCTAGGTGAAAAACTGCCTATTTCTCGCTGGCAGCGTGACCTGACTGACTCAACTGTTCTTCGTAACATGGGTGTAGGTTTTGCGCAAAGCTTGATCGCGTTTGAAGCTTGCTTAAAAGGCGTGGGTAAACTTGAACTGAATGCTGCACGTATTGATGAAGACTTAGACAATGCTCAAGAAGTCTTGGCTGAACCAATTCAAACGGTTATGCGTCGTTATAATGTTGAAAAACCATATGAAAAATTAAAAGCACTGACTCGTGGTCAAGCCATGACTCGCGACATGATGGTTGATTTCGTAAACGGTAACGAATTAGAAGCTGTTCCTGCAGCGGATCGTGCTCGTTTGGCTGAAATGACACCTGCAACATATACAGGTAATGCATCTGAACAAGCAAAACAAATTAAAGACTTAATCGCTAAAATCTAATTTAGACAATTAAGACCAAAAGCGAAGCTCCGGCTTCGCTTTTTTATTTATAATCATGTCTAACTTTAAGAAAAATGATATAGAAATAGATGATGGATCATCGATTAAGCAGCAAACATTTTGTTAGTTTAGGGATTTTGGCAATTGCGATTATCTTTGCCAGTATTCAACCTTTAGAAATGGAATCTTATCTGCTCCATCAAACAGGTACGGTTTTTATGATCGTTATGTTGATCTTGTGCCTGTATAAAATCGGATTGAGCTTCTTCAGTTTCAACCTTTATCTGGCTTTTCTGCTGATTCATGTGGTTGCTGCACATTATCTGTATTCTTATGTACCTTATAATGAATGGACTCAGACACTCTTTGGCTTTGACCTGAATGCTGCCATGGGCTGGTCACGCAACATGTTTGACCGTTTTGTGCACCTGGCTTTTGGTCTTTTACTCTACCCGGTATTTTACCGGTTGTTTCAGGTCTGGCTGCCGCAGCAGAAACCTGTGGTCATTTTCCTGCTGGTGATTCAGTTTGTGGTGGTCAGCAGCATGCTCTATGAATGGCTGGAATGGCTGATTGCCATTGGTCTATCTCCTGAGGAAGCTGAAAACTATAATGGACAACAAGGTGATATGTGGGATGCACATAAAGATATTTTGCTGGCAACCATTGGCGCTATATTTACGGGGAGTATCATGCTATTACAAAAAAAGCCCATAGAAGCAAGCTCTTAAACTCAGCATCTCATTGAATTAAAGTGTGTCATCACAAATTTAATGAGCTGCATATTTTTCAATTATGGAAGTGGGCAATATCGCATCCAATCATCTTTCATTTTTTGCAATTCATGACCCGTCAATATCTCGCTGTAATAAATAAAATAGGTGGCATCAGGATATTGAATCTCATGGCGGAACATCATGCCACGCAGTGACACAGATAACTCCTCAGGAAAATCCTCTAAATTCAATTCTTCAAACTCGTAATTAAAATAACAATTTTGCGTTGCAAGATATGCTTCAGCGACAGCCATGTTTCTGCTCTAACAGTAAAATATGCTTTATTTTATATGATTTACCTCAGTGCTGGTCGGCATTTCAGTGGGGTCAATCCATTTAACAAACTTAGATTTTGACAAGTGTGGGTATTTAAACTTATCTAAATACTCAAAACAGACCCTTTGCCCTTTCGGCATTTTCTCAAAATGCTGATCGAAATATAAATAACGACTATACTTGGCACCATTGAAGCGAATGATCACGCTTTCATGCTGAGTTCCACCTCGAGTTTTATATACCTGATAAGACTGCACCACACCACATTCTTTCGATGAAGTAACGGGTGGATTATTTGGCTTTAAAACACCATATAATAGAAAAATACATGCACCAGGTAGAAAGCTCAGCCAAAACAGAATCTTCTTCGAATCATTATTTATGAGTTTGGCTTCAGCATAGAGCATACATAACATCGGAATAAACACGATGTTAAAGAATCCCAATAATAAAATAAACGTGAGCATATGAGCCTAGACTCAACCAAAGTACTTCACTTATATCATAATGATTTGATTTCAAAAATAAAAAAGCCCACCAAGTGAGCTTTCCATATCATTTTTAGAGCAATAAATTAAAGTTTCGGATCACGCATCTGAACCAGATTTGAATTGGCTTTGGTTAGCGTATCTACCACTTTATCCATCACCGCGGGGATAAAAGAATCTGCGATTTGTGCTGCTTGCAAACCTAGTTTTTCGCCCAGCGTTGGTTTTTTACGGGTCTGGATTAAATACACATCATGTTGCGGTAAAAGACCTAGCAGATATTCATCAGAAGTTTGCAGTTTATCTACCAGATTCAGGTCTAGGGCATCCTGACCATACCAGTGTTCACCCGTTGCCACTTTTTCAACATTTAACTGTGGACGATATTTTTCCACGAAGTGTTTAAATAAGGCATGTGTCTGTTGCAATTCTTCTTCAAACTTGGCTTTGCCCTCTTCGGTATTTTCACCAAACATGGTCACCGTACGTTTATATTGACCCGCAGTATAAAGTTCAAAATCGATCTTGTTTTCTTTCAGTAGACGGTTAAAGTTTGGCACCTGTGCCACTACCCCAATTGAACCCACAATCGCAAACGGTGCAGAAAGCACTTCATTTGCAATACACGCCATCATATAACCGCCACTGGCTGCAACTTTATCGACACAGATGGTCACATGAAAACCCGCTTCACGTAAGCGCACCAGCTGCGCAGCTGCAAGACCATAACCATGTACCATGCCACCCGGACTTTCTAAACGTACAATGACACGATCACGACCAGCTTTGGCTGTAGATAGAATCAGGGTAATTTCTTCACGCAAGCTTTCTACTGCTGACGCAGCCATATCACCTTTAAAATCGAGTACATAGATTTTCTGGTTAGTTTTCTTACGCGCACGCGCTTCTTTTGACAATTGCTGGCTCAATTGCAAAAGTTCCAGTTTAGACGACGTTGTTTGCGCTATTTTTTTTCGTTGCTCATTAATGCGCGCATTCAAATGACTAATACGGATTTCAGCGGGTAATTTGGGGGTATGAAATAACATAAAAATCGGGTCTCAATTATTTATATAGGTTTCAATTTAAGATAAGGTCAAATGAATTTTTTTCAATAGAATATTGTTGTTTAATTGCTGAAACTGAGCAGTATCCATATGGTCTTAGTAAGGCAAAAATAATTCGCACTATAGAAAATTAATACCATGTTGATAACCTGCCCAGACAATAACTCCTAGCAATATAGCAGAATTCGTATATAAGGCTTTTTCCTGCTTTTTGAAATAGAAATTCAAACTGAGTCCATACAGCAATCCAATCAGTATATAAAACATTCTGCCGCCTTGTAATTGATGCCACAGACCACCGATGCTTAAACTTAATGCGATCAGCAGCATCAGAAAAACTGACATCGTTTTGAGTGTTTCCATAGCGGATGCAACCTTTTCTTAACATCTATCTTTTGACAGCTCTGCCATGTCAAAGACGGCATATTCTATAAGAATTTCGGGCACAATAGGATTCGGTTTATTTTTCCACATTTCACTGATTAAATTGATATATCTTATTCTTTCGTTACTTTTGGATATAAAAAAAGAGCTTTTTAGCCCTTCTTTCTTGAGATAAAACTTCTTAACCAAAACGCCCGGTAATATAGGCTTCTGTAAGCTGATGGTCAGGCTGAGTAAAGACTTTCTCGGTCGAGTTGACTTCAATCAGATCACCTAAATGGAAATAAGCAGTCCGATCAGAGACTCGCGCTGCCTGCTGCATGGAGTGAGTCACAATAGCAATGGTGTATTGGGTTGAAAGTTCAGAGATCAGTTCTTCAACTTTAGCTGTTGCAATCGGATCGAGTGCTGAACAAGGTTCATCCATCAGAATCACTTCAGGAGAAACGGCAATCGTCCGTGCAATACATAAACGCTGTTGCTGTCCGCCCGACAACCCTGTACCCGGCTGATTTAAACGGTCTTTGACTTCATCCCACAGCCCTGCCTTACGCAAGCTGTTTTCTACGATTTCTTCCAGATCATATTTATCCCGTGCCAGACCATGCAATTTTGGTCCATAAGCGACATTATCAAAAATTGACTTTGGAAATGGGTTTGGCTTTTGGAAAACCATACCAACTTGTGCACGTAGTAACACCACATCTAGATTTGGATCATAGATATCTTGATTATCCATCATCACTTTACCTGTTACACGGCAGCTATCAATGGTGTCATTCATACGGTTTAAGGTACGTAAGAATGTTGACTTACCACAGCCAGATGGACCAATAAATGCAATCACTTCATTTGCATAAATATTTAGGTCAATTCCTTTAATGGCTTCAGTCTCACCGTAGTAAACATGAACATCTTGTGTGCTAATTTTTACATCAGTAGGTTTGGCATCTTTCTTTTGACTTGTCTGTGTATCGAACTGAGACACAAACGAAGTCGATGGCTGTTTTTGACTGCCCTGAGCAGAGGTAAATTGCGTTGGTTCTGGATTCACGGACTTATCCTGTTCTAAGGAATTCTGTTCTAGAGTAATAACTGTATTCATATAATGCTCTCAATTACCAGCGTACTTCAAATTTCTTACGTAGCCAAATGGCTAGACTGTTTAAGCCAATCATCAGTGCAAGAAGTACAATAATCGCTGCTGCGGTACGTCCTTCGAAGAAGTTACGCAATTCATTCCCCTGCCATAAGAAAATCTGAACAGGTAAAGCAGTCGATTGATCAAGTGGCGTAGCAGGTACGTTTGCAACGAAGGCGCTCATACCAATGAGTAATAGTGGTGCTGTTTCACCTAAAGCTTGGGCAACACCAATAATACCGCCCGTTAAAATACCCGGCAAAGCCAATGGCAATACATGGTGGAAAACTGTTTGTAAGCGTGATGCACCTAAGCCTAAAGCGGCTTGGCGAATCGAAGGTGGAACGGCTTTTAAAGATGCACGCGTTGTAATAATTACGGTTGGTAGTGTCATTAAACTTAAGACCAAACCACCCACAACAGGTGCAGAAAGTGGCATATGCATCCAACCAATAAAGATTGCTGCACCCAACAAACCAAATACGATCGATGGTACTGCTGCAAGGTTATTGATGTTGACTTCAATAATGTCAGTAATCCAGTTTTTCGGTGCAAATTCTTCAAGGTAAATAGCAGATGCCACACCAATTGGAATAGACAACACAATCACAATCAGCATCATAAATAGCGAGCCCATAAATGCGCCTGCTAAGCCAGAAGTTGCTGGTGAACTACGTGAATCTGGATTTTTAAAGATTTCTGTATTGAAGCTATTCGTGATTACACCATCGGCTTTTAACTGATCGGCCAATTGACGTACTTCAGGGCTCAGCTGTTGCTGTTCATCTGGAAGACTACGGTCAATATTACCTGCTAACCATACATCGACATTCGCATCAGCTAAAATTCTGAAGTCCTGCGTTTTACCAATCAGTGACGGATCTTTCATCACCATATCACGTAAGCGATAAGCTTCGGAACTGGTGTAAATACTATTCAACTCATCACTTTGATTTGCAATTTCAGGTGCTTTTTTAACAATGCCATTAACAATGAGCGCATCCCAATCCACCATACCCATTTCAGTTTGCCAAGCGATAAAACGCTCTTCAAACTGTGCAGGTGACTCACCTCCTTTTTGAACCGGTTTAGGACCGACTTGAATAATTGCTGGATCAAAAAACACTGGCACAGTCATGCTACTTTGCCAAAATGCAGGTAAGCCTTTTGCCAAGATACTGCCAAATAGCAAAGCAACAAATAATAAACCTGTAATGACCGCACCGAAGCCAAACATACGAAATGTCTTTTCTTTACGGTGACGCTTTGCCAATGAGCTTTCGATGATTTTTTTACGCTTTTCACGCTGCTCAGCAGCAGCTTGCGGATCGAATGTTTGATCCATATTTGATGTATTAATCGTACTCATTCGTATTGCTCACGGTATTTACGCACGATGTACAGCGCAACAATATTCAGACCTAAAGTAATTACAAACAGCGTTAAGCCCAATGCAAAAGCAACCAAGGCCTGAGGACTCGCAAAATCTGTATCACCTGTTAATTGATTCACAATGGTAATTGTGACTGTCGAAACCGCTTCGAGTGGATTGATATGTAACAGCGGACTATTACCAGCGGCTAGTACCACAATCATGGTTTCACCAATGGCACGTGATGCTGCAAGCAAGAACGCACCGATAATACCTGGCAATGCTGCTGGAATAACCACTTGGCGAATCGTTTCAGATTTTGTCGCACCTAATCCGAGTGAACCATCACGTAGTGCTCGTGGCACTTGAGTAATGATGTCATCTGATAATGAAGAGACAAATGGAATAATCATAATGCCCATGACAAAACCAGCGGTTAAGGCACTTGTCGCATTAATTTCGAGCCCAATCATTGCGCCTAAATCTTTAGCAAATGGACCAATGACCATTAAAGCAAAGACACCATAAACAATGGTTGGAATACCTGCCAATACTTCAATCGCAGGTTTTGCCCATGAACGAAAACTTGGTTTTGCATATTCAGCAAGATAGATCGCAATCATTAAACCAACAGGAACAGCTACCAATAATGCGATACCACTCACCATGAGCGTACCCCACAATAAAGGTAACAAGCCGTAACTGCCTTCTGCACTTCCCGAAGTACTAAAACCTGGGTTCCATTCAGTACCAAAGAAGAAGTCGAGAGGATTAACAAAACTAAAGAAGCGCATTGCTTCACTAAACATCGACATGACAATACCGACAGTGGTCAAAATCGCCACGCCTGAACATAGTGCCAATGCTACATTTAAGACTTTTTCAACTTGATTTCGTGCACGATATTTTTCTGCAATGCGACGTTTAGCCATCACTAAACCAATCAATGCCGCACTTACAACAACTGCTAATTTCGCGAATGAACCAATGTTCTCAATTTTCTTTAACTGTTCTGCTGCTGCAAGTTCATAAGCAGCTGGTGTATCGCTCACCCCAAAACCCGAAGCCAATGCTTGTACACGCTCAACCATCACGCTTGTACTCGCCGGATCTAGCGTCGCACGAATTTGTTCAGGCACATGATTTAAAATGACTTGTTGAAAAATACTTGGTTCAACTAAATTCCAAACAATCAGAATTAAAAATGCTGGGATACCACACCACAACGCGACCAATGCACCATAGTAACCCGGTCGAGAATGCAGCATCGCTGAGTTATTCCCTTTACCTGCAAGTTTACGGCTCTTGGTTAAGCCAACTTGATAGGCAATGGCAATAATCGCCAGTAACACACCAATGAGGAGCAGATTCATGTAATCTCCACTGTTTCTTCAATTACACACTTTGAAAAAACGGTTTCTTTGCAAAAAACCAAAGGCAGGTCGACCCTGCCATTGGCTATTTCCATACTTTTATTTAACAGCTTTACCCGCTTTGAAGTTTGCTAGTACCGCAGCACGTTCTTTGTCAGACATTGAAATCAGACCAGCTTTTTCAAGCTTAGAACCTTTACCAGATACTTTTTTGCTTACAAAGAATTCTGTAAATTCTTTCAAGCCTTTGATTGATTTAAGATGTTCACCTTTCACGTAGAAGAACAATGGACGTGATACAGGGTAAGAACCATTCAGAATTGTTTTCTCAGATGGAGCTACGTTGTTAACTGTCGCTACACGTAATTTGTCACGGTTTTGATCATAGAAACCTAAACCAAAAACACCGACTGCATTTGGAGATGTTTTTAAACGTGCCAGTGTTTCAGTGTAGTCGCCAGAAATTTCAATCACACGGCCATCTTTACGGAATGTAGAACATGCCTTTTTCTGTGCATCTTTATCTAACTTCGCAAATGCTTGGTAAGTTTCACAGCCAGCATCAACCATTTTTTCTTGGAACACTTCACGTGTACCGTGGTTTGATGCAGGAATCACTAAAGTGATTGCTTCATTTGGAAGTGTTGGATCAATTTGGTTCCAACGTGTATATGGGTTTGCAACCATTTTACCGTTAGATGGTAATTCAGCAGCTAAAGCAGCGAATACATGTTGTGGACGTAATTTGAATGCCGCTTTTTTAGCGTTTGATGCAAACACGATACCGTCATAACCTACTTTAATCTCAAGAACTTGGTTTACACCTGCTTTTTTACAAGCTGCAAGTTCAGTGTCTTTAATTTTACGAGATGCATTAGCAATATCGATAGTGTTATCACCAACGCCATTACAGAATTGTTTCAAACCACCCGAAGTACCACCAGAACCTACAACAGGTGCTTTAAATTGTGGGAATGTATTACCAAACTCTTCTGCAACAATACTCGCGTAAGGCAAAACTGTAGAAGAACCAGCAATTTGGATCGTGTCACGAGCTGCATTTGCAGTTGTTGCAACAGCTACCCCTGAAAGTGCCAACGCAATTGCGATATGATTGAAGCGCATTCTCATCTCTCTTTATTGATGCATTTATTGGAGTACGCCACTTTCTAATAAAGTCTTGTACTTTTTCGATACACGCATTTTGATTTTAGAATATGACAGCCGGGTTACAGCTTTATGACGGTTTTATGATAATTAATTCGTTACCTGCTCAAGACAATATAATAGAAAAAAGACCCTTTTCAGGGTCTTTTTATTTAAGTGGTGGGTTCAGTAGATTCAGGCAAGAGTACCGGTTTCCTGCGATATTTCATCACATACATCACCGTCAAAAACAGCAACCAGACCGGCACCAATGCAACGGCAATCTGCATTTCTTTGGTAAAGCTCATGATCATTAAAATCATGATGATAAATGAAATTGTCAGGTAATTACTCCAGCGGCCAAACAGGCTTGGGAATGCGGTCGTCTGCTGCTGTTCCTGCATGGCTTTTCTGAATTTCAAATGGGTCAGTGAAATCATCAGCCAGTTAATTACCAAAGCAGAAACCACCAGTAGCATCAGAATACCGAAAGCTTCACCCGGCATGAGGTAATTCATTAATACACAGATACCGGAGACTGCTGCCGAGAATAGAACAGCATTTACTGGGATACCCCGGCGGTTAATTTTCTTTAAAAATGCCGGTGCATTACCCTGTTGAGCCAGACCCAACAACATGCGGGTATTACAATAAATACAGCTGTTATAGACCGAAAGTGCAGCAACCAGAACTACAAAATTAAGAACATTCGCCACACCCTGACTGTTCAATGACTGGAAAATCATTACGAACGGACTACCGCCCTGCGCCACCAGATTCCATGGATACAGACATAGCAACACGCCAATGGCACCAATATAGAAAATCAGTACACGGTAGACAATCTGATTCACTGCTTTTGGAATGGTCTTTTCTGGATTTTTGGTTTCACTGGCAGCAATACCAATCAGCTCCAGCCCACCAAATGCAAACATAATCACGGCAAGTGCCATCATAAAACCTGACCAGCCCTCAGGGAAAAATCCGCCATGCTGCCACAAATTTGTCACACTGGCCTGACTTCCTGCAGAACCGCTAAACAGCAGATAGATCCCGAATCCGATCATGCTTAAAATGGCAATAATCTTGACCATGGAAAATATAAATTCACTCTCACCGAAGAATTTGACATTGACCAGATTAATACCATTCATGAGCAGGAAGAATGCCAGTGCCGTGAGCCAGGTCGGAATCTCCGGCCACCAGAACTGAACGAAAGTACCAATTGCACTCAACTCAGCCATACTGACTAAGACATAGAGTACCCAATAGTTCCAGCCTGAAATAAAGCCTGCTTTTTTGCCCCAGTATTTATTGGCAAAATAACTGAATGAACCACTAACCGGTTCATGCACCACCATCTCACCCAATTGGCGCATGATCAGAAATGCAATGATGCCCGCAATGGCATAGCCTAAAAGTACTGATGGACCTGCCAGCTGAATCGTATGTGATAAACCTAAAAATAATCCTGTACCGATCGCTCCGCCTAAGGCGATTAGCTGGATATGCCGGTTGGAAAGCTGTTTTTTTAATTGATGATCTTCAACATCCATATTGTCACTCCTTGTGAACAATTTTTTTAATTTCTACATTTTGCTAGATTGCCTTTTTGTAGGGAGGTGTATTCTGCTCAACCAGCTGCTTATAACCATATTCACCATAGTCATAGCGTGCCACAACTTCAGCAAACTGTTTTAAGCGTTGTGGAGCATCCATACGTGGAAGTTGCAGTTCAATCAGACATAATTCCTCAGCCTGATGAACCTGTGCGAGTGTACGCTTTAATTCTGCCGGGGTTTTGACTATATGAGCCTGATGCGGGGTATCTGCAGAAAAGACTTGGGCAAACTGGCTGTATTGCCAGTTCTGAATATCGTTGTACTTGGCATTTTCACCCATAATCAAACGTTCAATGGTATAGCCGCCATTATTTAAAATAAAAATGACAGGTTTTAAGCCTTCTCTTAATAAGGTAGAAAGCTCCTGAATGGTCAGCTGAATCGAACCATCCCCAATAAATAACAGATGACGGCGCTTCGGTGCAGCAAGCATACTGCCAAGCAAGGCAGGCAAGGTATAACCAATCGATCCCCAGATCGGTTGAACCAGATACTTAGCAGTCACAGGTAAAGTCAATCCTGATAAACCTGCATTGGCAGTGCCCACTTCTGCCACAATCACATCATCTTCCTGTAAGAACTCAGAAATTTGCTGCCAGAGTGCAGTTTGGCTAAGCGCAGTATTTTCTTCGATCTGTTGAGTTTGTAACGATGGTTTCGGTGCAGGATTAAAAGTACGTGGTTGATCATCTAAAGTCTGTTTTGAGATGGCTTGGATCAATTGAACTAAATCCAGTCCACTGATCATCTGCCCATCCAAGCAAAGACAGGAATCCGCCAGATACAGCATATTTTGTGCGGATACACGATGTGAGAAAAATGCTGTGGCAACATCGGTAAAACGTGGCCCAATGGCAATCAGACAATCTGACTGCTCTACCAACTGATAAGTCGATGCTGCGCTTGCTGCACCTGCATAAACGCCCGCATATAAGGGGTGACTTTCATTCATGATATTTTTGGCAGTAGACAGACAGGTATAGGGAATCTGCATGCGCTCAGCCCAATTTTGCAGCATATCGGTAAGCTGGAAAATTTCTGCTTCATTGTCAATGAGCAGGACTGGCTGACGTGCCTGTTTGATGCGTTTGGCTATCCGTGCCGCAGTTTCTTGCAGAAGTTTTGGATCACTCTGTGGACGGCTCAGATCCAGAGGCTGCTTAGGTACTTTAATCTGAAGATGGGTAATATCCGATGGAAGCTGAATATGAACCGGTCGACGCATCAATATACATTGCTTCAATACCCGGTCAATTTCACTCACTGCATTGGCTGGAGTCAAACGTGTCTGTGCTACGGTAAATTCGCGCATGCAGTTCATGATATTGTCATAATCGCCATCGATCAGAGTATGGTGTAACAAAGCACCCTGTTCTACGGCATGTAAAGGCGGAATACCGGAAATATGCACCATGGCAACCTGCTCGGCATATGCACCTGCAATGCCGTTAATCGCGCTCAGGTCACCCACACCATAAGTAGTGAGCAAAGCACCGACACCATGCAGACGTGCATAACCATCTGCTGCATAAGCTGCATTTAGCTCATTACAGTTACCGATAAATTCCAGTTTTGGATCAATTTCGATCTGTTCTAAATAGGAGAGATTAAAGTCACCTGGCACACCAAAAATATGCTGAATTCCTAGTTCTTGCAGGCGCTGATTAAGGTACTGACCAATTTCCATAAACATTATTATTTTCCCTATCACTTATTATGCTTCAATTACAGAATATTGCATTTCATTTTCTGATTTCGTGCATAATGCAAGTCACAATGATTCAAAAACACATAAAACGTGTATCGGATAAGGATTCAGTGCAATGGATGCAATGGATAAATTTGACTGGAAAATCATCCAGGCTTTGCAAAAAAATGGGCGCCTGACGAATCAGGAAATCGGGGATTTAATCGGTCTGTCAGCCTCTCAATGTTCTAGACGGCGTCAGCTGCTGGAGCAAAAAGGAATTATTTTGGGTTATAGCGCCTGCATTCATCCTGAAGCTTTGGGAATTGCAGTTTTGGCTATGGTTCAGGTCAATCTCAAAACACATGACGCAGCAGCCAAGATCGCTTTTCAACAATTGATTGAAGAAGAAGAAGCCATTCAGGAAGCTTTTTCTTTAAGTGGTGATGCAGATTTCATGTTAAAAGTAGGCGCTAAAAATCTGGAAATGCTGGCAAATTTTGTGACTGAAAAATTGCTGAGCTGTAATTTTATTGGTCATATCAAATCTTATATTGTCTTAGATAAATTCAAGCAATTACATTTTGATTTTCAGGCTGCCCGCCCTTTATTACGTTGATATATTTTAAGTAAAAGAAAAAAGCTCAAGTTCAACTTGAGCTTTTTTTGATTTAATTTTTATTGATATGAACAACCTGCTGAATCGTATTTTCGAGCAGGCCACTCAGTCCGAACTGGGCACCGATACCTGAATGCTTCCATCCACCAAAAGGTACATGCGGGAAAATCTCACCATGCGTATTGATCCATGCCGTACCACAACTCAGCCGTTGAGCAAACTGCTGCGCCTGCCCCAGATCGGATGACCAGATTGAGCCACCTAAACCAAAATCCGTATTGTTGGCTTCAGTCAGTACTTCTTCAATATCGTGATAACGGATCAAAGGTAATACCGGACCAAACTGCTCTTCCTGTACCAGACGGCTATCTGGGCTTACCTTGGTCACAATCGTCGGTGCAATAAAATAGCCTGTATCCGGTAGATTCTGACCAGATGTCATGACTATTGCCCCTTCATCCCGGGCTTCCTGAATCATGGCCTGAACTTTTTGGTATTGCTTAATATTTTGTACCGGACCAAAAGTAGTTGTCTCGGCTAAACCATCTCCCAGAGACTGTTGCTGCGCGACTTTTACTAATTCCTGTGCCAGTGCATCATACTGACTGTCATGTACATACAGGCGCTTCAACGCAGCACAGGTCTGGCCCATGTTGATAAAAGCTCCATGAAAGATTCGGACTGCCATTGCCTGAATGTCGGTATCTGGCAAAACAATGCCTGCATCATTGCCACCAAGTTCCAGTGTTAAATGCTTGAAAGTCGCAGCTGCGTTCTGCATGATTCTTTGACCAGTTGCGGTCGAACCGGTAAATACCACTTTGGCAATTGCAGAGTGACTGGTCAGCTTGGCACCGACCTCACCGCCTCCAGTAAGTATAGATACCACTCCAGGTGCAACTTCTTCCTGAATCAACTCACCGAGTCGAAGGGTCGACAATGGGGTAAATTCTGAAGGCTTATTGATCACTACGTTGCCAGCGCGAATTGCCGGCATTATATGCCAGACAGCAATCATTAAAGGCCAGTTCCATGGAGTGACCGATGCCACAACCCCTAAAGGCCGATGATGCAGTTCGATCCGTTTATTGGCATCATCCTGTAAGATTTCAGTTTCAATCTTGAGTTCTGCCTGATAGCGGGTCCAGGCAATAGCCCCACCGACTTCAAATTCAGCCAGCGCATAAGGTTTGCCCTGCTCCTGCACCACCAAACGCGCTAACTCTTCCCGATGTTCTTCAATACGATCCGCAATACGATGCAAGATTGACTGTCGCGTGGCATCATCCGTATTTTTCCATTGATGAAAAGCCTGCTCGGCACTACGGATGGCGTCTTCAATTTGTGCTTCTGAGGGAGAAGAACACAGTGCCAATACCTGCTCATCAGCAGGATTGATCACTACAAAACTTTCGGCAGCGCCTTGTATCATTTTTCCTTGAATAATACAGCCAACGGGTTGGGATACATGCAAATTAGTCATCTCTTCATCCTGAATTAGATATTTTTGTTGTTCCCTGACATTAGCTGATTTTGTCTGAATGGAGCTTGCATATCACATTAGGCATAAAGTCCTGAATGCACATTTTGTGCATGAAAAATAGAATAAGCATCTTTCAGAATGCTTCTAAGCGCTTCAAATATCGCTTCCTTTAATTTTTTTGCCTATAGCTCATTCTTCCTTACATCCTGTTCGAATTTATGCAACAGGATGTCCTGATCTTTGAAATTTCGTAGAACATCACATTGGCCTATATTGAAATAAAGAATTACAGTGATAGCACCATGAACAGCACCACCATTCCAGTTTTCAATCCCGATTTACCGATTCACATGACATTTGAAGAACATGACTGGCATCTCCTAGCTCAATATTGGTATCCAGTGGCCTTAGCGCGTGATGTCTCTGAACAGCCGTTAGGGACAATGTTGCTAGATATGCCACTGGTCATTTACAAGATACAGGATGAACTGATCGTGGCCAAAGATGCCTGCCCGCATCGTGGTGTGCTTTTAAGTGTGGGAAAAAATGATGGCCAAGGCATCGTCTGTCCTTATCATGGTTTGCGTTTTGGTACACAAGGTAAATGCAACCGTATCCCTGCACATCCACAGCATAAAATTTCAGATCGGTTTCATTTACGGACCTATGCCGCGGTTGAACGTTATGGTCTGATCTGGTGTTCACTGACAGCTGACAAAAACGCTGAACCGAATATTCCAATGATGCCTTATTGGAACGATGCAGATTATCAGCAACTGGTTTGCCCACAAGTCGACATCAAATGTTTTGCTGGCAGACAGCTAGAAGGCTTTATTGATGTAGCCCATTTTGCCTGGGTACATCCGGATACCTTTGGTGATCCGAATGATGTTGAAGTCCCGAATTACACACCAATAGAAACTGAATATGGTTTCAGTGCCGACTATATCAGCAGTGTTGGCCGTTATCCGATTGGGTTAGATCAGCGTGGTCAGGAAGATTTTAAATGGCTACGACATTTTGAAATTAGTCTGCCCTTTACCGCGACCCTGACCATTCATTTCCCTAATGATGCCAAACAGGTGATTATGAATGCTGCCTCACCGATGACCGCCCGTCAGACCCGACTGTTTGCTCCTATCTGTCGTAATTATGATAAAGACTTACCCGTCGAAGAAGCCTATGATTTTAATCTGAAGATTTTTGAAGAAGATCGTCTGATTGTCGAAAATCAGAAGCCTGAGTTTTTACCGCTGGACTTATCTCTGGAAGCACATTTCCCGGCAGATCGCAGCTCCAGCATGTACCGCAAACTGTTAAGGAAAAAAGGCTTTAGTCCTTTATTTGCAGCTTAATTTTATTTAAAAATCATTATCTATGTGTCAGCCAAATTCCAATAAAAAAGGAGATCTTAACGATCTCCTTTTTCACACCATCACAGCTTATGCGATTGGCGGTGTATAAGTACCATTAGCGATTGAATCCTTGATACGATCCGCTTCTGCAAGCACCAGTGCCAACAGGTTCTTCACATTATCAAGCGTTGCAACCGGACTCAAAGTGGTCATTTTCAGAGATTGAACCTGACCGACTTTGGTGACGCCAATGTTCGCTTCACCACGCGCAAACAGTTCATCTGCGACGTTCTGGTTCAAGGCATCGACAAACTCAGCTGGATAGCCTGCTGGAACCACACGGAATAATACCGATGCAAATTGTGGCTCAACCAGAAGTTCCAGACCATCAGTTGCCTTGATGTAATCTGCCACTTCGCGAGTCAATTTTACGCCATGGTCGATCATCGAGCCATAAAGCTCTTCACCCAGCGCTTCTACGGTCATCCACAATTTCAACGCGTCAAAACGACGAGTCGTTTGTAGAGACTTCGATACCAGGTTAGGAACACCGTGCTCTTCATCATAAGCAGAGTTCAGGTATTCTGCTTCATAGTGCATGAAACGATAATTCTCTTCATCTTTCAGCAAGAATGCACCACATGAAATGGTCTGGAAGTAATGCTTATGGAAATCCAGTGTCACAGAATCAGACAGCTCGATACCATCCAGCATAGAACGATAGTCATTCGACAGGATCAGCGCACCACCCCATGCTGCGTCGATATGCATCCACGCGCCATATTTATTGGTGATTTCACGAATCTGTTTCAGTGGATCAATTGCGCCAGCATCAGTCGTACCCGCTGTTGCGACTACACATGCCACGATCTTGCCTTCAGACTGAAGATGCGCCATGGTTTTTTCCAGCGCATCAACGTCCATCTGAGCATTTTCATTCACACGAACAGTCACCACAGACTGGAAGCCCATGCCCATCATCGCCATGTTCTTTTGCACAGAGAAGTGTGCATTTTCAGAACAGATCACTTTGACGTTACGCATTGCATCTGCAGGGATGCCGTCACGCTGAACAGACCACGGATTACCGTTTTCGTCTTTCCAGTTTTTCGCGATACAGGCATCACGTGCCAGTAATACACCCATCAGGTTGGATTGGGTACCACCAGAAGTGAACACACCTGCCTGACCTGAGCCATAGCCAACTTTCTGACGTAGCCAGTCAATCAGCTGCACTTCCATCAAAGAACCTGCCGGGCTTTGATCCCAAGAGTCCATTGACTGGTTAGTGGCATTAATGAGCACTTCCGCGATCTGGCTGGTGACCATCGTCGGGCAATGCAAATGTGCTAGCGAATGCGGATGATGTACTTTCAAGCTCTTGTTGAGGAATAGCTCAACCATACGCTCTAAAGATTTCTGTACGCCCAAGCCTTCTTTAGAAGGATTGAACGCAATTGCGCTACGCAATTCCTTGATGCTACCGCCGGTATACATCTTGTCGTTTTGCAACCATGCTGCAACCGCTTTGGTCGCCTGATCCATCGCCGACTCATAGTCAGCGATAGATGCAGCATCATTGCAGAGTAACGCTTTACGGTGTTCTGCAAAATCTACCATGAATTACGCGCCTCGAACTGCGACTAGAGCTTCAGCAACCGCTTTCTTGAAGCGAACCAGAACTTCTTCACACTCAGCTTGAGTGATGATCAATGGGCAAAGTAAACGGATTACTGTACCATTACGCCCACCTTTTTCCAGCAACAGTTTGTTGTTGAAACAAGCGGTTTGGATCGCTGCAGCCAACTGACCATCAGCAGGGAAAGAACCCATATGATCCGCTGGTTTACGCTCGTCGACGATTTCAACACCGATCATCAGACCGCGGCCACGCACGTTACCGATACATGGGAATTCAGCAGCCAGTTTTTTCAGTTCAGCTTGCAGGAAATCACCACGTTCTTGTGCATTTTGCGCCAGGTTCTGTTCTTTAATGGTATTGATCGTTGCAAGACCTGTACCCATCGCCAATTGGTTACCACGGAAAGTACCGGTATGACCAGCAGGTTGCCAAGCATCAAACTTACGTTTAATACCAAGTACGGCAAGCGGCAAGCTACCACCTACGGCTTTAGACATCACTACGACATCAGGTTCAATCCCTGCGTGTTCGAATGCAAACATTTTGCCTGAACGCGCAAAACCAGCCTGAACTTCATCAAGAATCAACACGATGTTGTGTTTTTCAGTCACTTCGCGGATTTTTTGCAACCATTTTACTGGTGCAGTTACCACACCGCCTTCACCCTGAATCGCTTCAAGGATTACAGCTGCAGGTTTGGTCACACCGCTTTCGACATCTTCAATGAAATTTTCAAAGTAGTAAGTCAGGGCATCAACACCGGCTTCACCGCCAAGACCCAGTGGGCAACGGTATTCATGCGGATACGGCATGAACTGTACACCCGGCATCAAACCGTTCACTGCATTTTTCGCAGACAGGTTACCTGTCATTGCCAATGCACCGTGAGTCATACCATGATAACCGCCAGAGAAGCTGATCACTGAGCTACGACCAGTAAAGGTTTTCGCCAGTTTAATTGCGGCTTCAGTTGCATCTGCACCTGATGGACCACAGAACTGCAAGCAGTACTCTTCTTGGCCACCTGGAAGATAAGAAAGAAGTGCTTCGGTAAAAGCATCTTTTAAAGGAGTAGTAAGATCCAGGGTATGCAATGGTAAACCGCTTGCAATTGTATCCTGGATACTTTGAATGACTGCAGGATGATTATGGCCTAAAGCCAACGTCCCTGCCCCAGCTAAACAATCAAGGTACTCAGTACCTTCAACATCGGTAACCCAGCAACCTTGTGCTTTCGCTATCGCTAACGGTAATTTACGTGGATAACTACGCACATTCGATTCCATCTGACTTTGGCGAGTCAAGTAGTATTCGTTTGTGGAATTGGTGGCAGGGTTTACAGAAGTAACGCTCATATCGAATTACCATCTCTGATATGGGTGAAAGAAATAAGTCTGGTGACGTTTGGTCCTTTGACTCGGCGCTTTATAAGGGTTCTAGCTAGCAGTTTTGTATTCGAATAACTAGGAGGGGGATGATACCGAATTTTTCAGGAAAATAAATAACTTTCAGTCACATTTTGTCCTAATCTTTATCGAAAAAAAACATCATGCTAATCCATCCCCTAAATCATCATCTTACAGTGTGACAGCAGAAAGAAAAGCGTGTTCTTTTATGGTTTTTTGTAGCGCAGGCGGCATTCAGGTAATCAATCTCAAAATTATTCATTAAGTATTTAATTATTAATAATAAATATAAATTAAATAATGAGATAAAATTAAAGAAAATTTAACACTCTTACGACAAATATTTCGTAAAAAGATCACAATTGAGATTTAATATTTTAACAACGGCTTAGATGGCCAATTTTAAGAAAAACAGGACAATTTCATGCGTCTCTTAGCACTTACCAGTTTGATCCTTGCCAGCACCCTCTCCACAGGCACATTCGCAGCTCCTGCTGAATCTCTGAATTATAATGTTGTTAATCTTTCAGCAGAGGCCAGTCGTGAAATCTCAAATGATGAAATGCATGCTGTGCTTTATATTGAAAAATCCAACAAACAACCAGCTGAACTGGCCACTCAAATTAACCAGCTGATGAATCAGGCGATCGCCACAGCACGCAAATATCCAACTGTGAAAATCGAGACTGGGGCACAAAGTACTTACCCTATTTATGACAATGACAACCGTAAATTGAAAGAATGGCGTGGTCGTGCCCAAATTCGTCTGGAATCGAAAGATTTTAAAGCGACATCTCAACTGATTGCCGAATTACAACAGCACTTCCAGACCCAGTCGATTAACTTTAAAGTATCAGACGAAAAGCGTAAAAAAGTTGAAAGCGAACTGATAATTGAAGCCACCAAAAACTTCCAGCAACGCGCACAGGCACTCACCCAGACCTGGAACAAACCGAGTTATCAACTGGTGAACTTAAACCTGAATACTAACAATTATTCACCACAGCCAGTACCGCGTATGGCCATGATGAAATCTGCATCGGCTGATATGGCGGTTCCTGAGCAGGAATTTGCGGCGGGTGAATCGCAAATGACCGTCAGCGCGAATGGGGCGATTCAGTTTAAATAAGACTTCATTATATTCCTCAGACTTTTAAGAACCACTCTTTTGAGTGGTTTTTTTATCATGTGAATATTCTCTGAAAAATCAATGCTACAAATTCATACAAACTCAGATATGAATTGAGCTTTGATCGGTTTAGAGTAACGGACATTTGTGTCAACCCTCTCTCCTCATGTCACTCGATCAATTGAACCTGTATCTGTTTCATCTTCTCAATGTACATGACCAAGCCTCGATCTGGATGATTAACTATGCCAGTCTGATAGCGCATGATCTGGTGTATGTATTCCTGCTGATTTTTGCTATTGCCTGGCTGCGTGGTAGTCATGAAGTAAAAACCGGGATTATTAAAGCTGCAATCTTCACAGCAATTACCTTGTCGATTAGCGAGGTATTATCTACCGTTCTAAACACACCTCGCCCTTTTGTCATGGAAGTTGGCCGAACTTTGATTGAACATGCGCCTACAGGTTCATTCCCAAGCAACCACATGAGTATTTTCAGCGGGATTGCCTTTGCCTATTATTTCTCAGCACAACGTGATTTGGGACGAATCCTGCTCTGGACTGCTTGGCTGGTAGCCTGGTCACGAGTTTATGTGGGTGTACATTTTCCGATTGATATGGTGGGAGCATTCCTGATTGCTTTAGCAGTCAATCTTGCCGGCTTACCGCTCTGGTGGAAATATGAGAATAAAATCATGCGCTTTATTTTCAGTATTCATCAATTCCTGTTTAAGCCTTTTATTCGGATGGGCTGGGTTAAATAAACTTAATCCAAATGTCATAAAAAAATCCCGCTCGAAAGCGGGATTTTTTTATAGACCGAAGATTTAGTAAATCGCCATATGATTGCGATGAATCATCTCTAAAGAACGTGCTTCACCCAAGACCTGATGCACTTTATCTGATGCCAGACCTTTGACAATTTCCGCTGAACGCGAACTGAAGTTGACACGTCCTACAGCAATACGGTGACCTTGTCGATCGACACATTCCACTACATCACCACGGTCAAAATGTCCTTCTACCGCTTTGACACCGACAGGCAACAAGCTACGGTGATTTTCTTTGATGGCTTTAACCGCACCATCATCAATCACCAGACGACCTGCAGTTTGCAGATGCGCTGCTAACCATTGCTGATGTGCAGTCATACGATCATCATCAGTGATAAAAAGTGTACCCAACATTTCACCCGCCATCAGGCGCGATAAAACATTGTCACTATCACCACTGGCAATTAATGTCGGACAACCAGACTTGGCAGCCAGACGAGCAGCACGGACTTTGGTCAGCATACCGCCACGACCAAATTTTCCGCCGCCGCCTGCCATATCAAACAGGCTTTCATCCATGGCACGAACGGTATGGAACAGTTTGGCATTCGGATTAGAACGTGGATCCGAGTCGAACATGCCTTCCTGATCGGTCAGGATAATCAGCAGATCTGCATGAACTTGACCTGCGACCATCGCTGCGAGTGTATCGTTATCACCAAAGCGGATTTCATCAGTAGAAACCGTGTCATTTTCATTAATGACTGGAATCACATGCCAGTCAATCAAGTGTTGCAAAGCATCACAAGAGTTGAGATAGCGACGACGGTCTGCCAGATCATCATGAGTCAATAATACCTGAGCGGTTTGAATGCTGTGTTTTTCCAGTACACTTGACCAGGTCTGGATTAAACCCATTTGACCAATGGCAGCACAAGCCTGAAGACTGGGTAGATCGGTGGGTCGATTCTCAAGTTTCATTCGAACCATACCTTCAGCCACAGCTCCGGAAGAAACGAGAATAATCTCGTGTCCGGCATTGTGTAGATCCGCGATTTGTCCCGCCCAATGCGAGATCGCATCTAAATCTAAACCTTGCCCGTTTGCTGTGAGTAAAGATGATCCGATTTTAACAACGATTCGTTTACAACCCTTGAGCTGACGTTGCCCATCTACCACTTCTATCATCTTGTCCTCAGACTTATCTTTAAAAGATTAACGTACGTAATATACTTCTACGTCGCTGTCGTCATCATCTTCATCATCAAAGTCATCGCCACCCAGACGTTGAGCGCGACGCATTTCACGATAAGCTTCTTTCGCAGCAATCGTTTGTTCACGTGTTTCAGCTTCAAGCTGATCACGGAATTCTTTCATCTCTGCTGCGTATTCAGGATCTTCAACTTCGCGTTCGCGTTGCTGCTCGATTTGATCCATCAGGTAATACACCACATCCTTAGTGCCTTCAGCCGTTAAGCCTGAAGTTTTAAAGACAGGACCTTCCCACTGCAATTCTTCAAGAATGTGATTACACCATTCGTCACGAGTATCTACAGCAAGCTGATCGACCTTGTTTAGAACCAATACCACTGGTAATTTTGAAAGTGTTGGGGAGAATTTTTGCAACTCATTCAAAATCGCTTTGGCATTGTAAGCTGGATCTGAACCGTCAATCGGTTGAACATCTACAATGTGAAGCAGAATACGGGTACGTGCCAAATGTTTCAGGAAGCGAATCCCGAGACCTGCACCTTCTGCCGCACCTTCGATCAGACCTGGAATATCCGCCATCACGAATGAACGGTGACGATCCGCATCCACTACACCCAGGTTAGGCACCATGGTTGTGAATGGATAATCCGCCACTTTTGGTTTTGCAGCAGAAACTGCACGGATAAAGGTTGATTTACCTGCGTTTGGCATGCCGAGCAAGCCAACATCAGCCAGCACTTTCAGCTCAAGACGGATTTCACGGAATTCGCCTTTGGTACCATGCGTACATTTACGCGGAGAACGGTTGGTTGATGATTTGAAGTGGGTATTACCCAAACCACCTTGGCCGCCATGTGCCACTAATACTTTCTGGCCGTCTTCAACCAGATCTCCAATAATATCGCCAGATTCAGAATCGACGATAGTTGTTCCCACAGGAACTTTTAAAATAACTGATTCGCCACCACGACCAGCACAGTTTGCGCCAGCACCGTTTTTACCACGTTCAGCGCGAAATTTACGGGTATAACGATAATCTACAAGGGTACTCGTGTCGTCGTCAGCCTGAATATAAATGCTGCCGCCACGACCACCATCACCACCATCTGGACCACCAAATGGTACGAACTTTTCACGGCGAAAACTGGCTACGCCATTGCCACCGTCGCCAGCCTCTACGGTAATGACTGCTTCATCAACAAAGCGCATAATGCCAATCCTCTAAAAACTTTAAAAACCGCCTATTCTGCCATATTTTAAAGCATTTCTCGACTATATTTATTGGGCTTTCCATGAAGAAGACCCAATTTAAGATTATTTTATATTATTCAAGCAAAAAGCTGATACAGATTGACGATTTATCAAGAAATTATTGTGAGGAACTTATACAAAATAAAGATCAACAAAATATTTGTACTTAGCTTAGATTTGAGTTAGGTCTTTTCTTATAGTTGAAGTGATTTACTACTTTAAGCTTAATTTTCTTGATTGTGTTTTACTCTTTGATTGAGTTGATTTTGAAAAATAACTCATTTGTAATCCAAAAAAAAATTATCAACTGTCTTATTAAGTTTTATAAAAACAAGGTTGATGAGCTGATTTCTAAGCTCTTGGGTCGGTCTATTAGCTTCACCTACTGTCATATCAAGATCATTTTCATATTTTAAATAATTAGCTTTAAAGTAAGTATCATCGTTACCATATGTTCCAATATGATCACAGAGCCCTTTTATACCTTCATTCACCAACTCACATTCAGAATTAAAATTATTTACCAATGTCTTTAATTCTATATTTTCCTTTTGATACCGAACTATCATATCCAGATTTTTTTTGAGTGAAGACGTTCGATCTTTTAATTTTTCAATTTCAAAAAGATACTGGTTATTAAAAAGTTTTTCTCTATTTTCACTTAATTGCCATGATTTAAATTGATATTTCACGCTATTTGCTACATCTATCAAATGACTCTCTAATGCAAGCAAAGATGCATAATTATCTTTAGACATACTAGATAGAATTTCACTCCCTTTCTGCTCTCTCCAGCTTGTATAAGTCATTAATACGGCTATTGGAGCAAAGATTGCAGCTGACCAAAGTAAAAGATTAGTCGCTAAAGTGAGATCAACTTCTAAAAGTTGAAAGATCGCATAAATAGCGATGCATAAAGTTAGGATAATTGCGTACACTGCCAATAATCGAGCAACTAAATTTTCTGATTTATCCATTTATTGCTTCCCCAAAAGCAATTTAAGTTTTATTTAGCAACACGCTCTTTATTTTCCAAAATCTCTGGCAAACTCCGCTCTACCCAGCCAATCAAATAATTTATTTTTTCTGCCGCTTGCGAACCAGTAATGGTCAATTGATATTCCACTTTAGGGGGTACAATCGGATATACCGTTCTTAAAATAAAACCGTCCTGCTCCAGCATTTTTAAGGTTTGTGCAAGCATCTTTTCACTGATCCCTTCAATTCGCTGCTTCAGCTCACTAAAACGATGTACACCCTCACTTAAACAGCGCAATACCAGCACTGACCATTTATTGGTGAGATGTTCCAGTATTTCACGGGATGAACATTCATTAGATAGCACCTGTCCCAACAATGGACTGATTGCATACTTGGTCATTGAAAAGTTCCTTTCTTGATCACAGTTTTTAGTTATTACTTACTATTTTTATGTACTTACCATTTGTAAGTTAACAGATTCATATGGACGTATCAAGGTGAATTTTCCATCAATTAATGCAATGGTTTTATAAAGCTGATTTGCCACCTTTATCTTCCACAATAAAAAAGAGCCTCAAAAGAGGCTCTTTTTAGATGACTTCTACAAATTATGCATTTGTTTCAGCAGGAACTTTTGGATAGCTTACGCCGCCCATTTGTTCAGCAATGCGAAGTACCTGGCAGCTATAACCCACTTCATTATCATACCAAACGTAGCAAGTTAAACGGTTGCCTGAAGTGATTGTCGCTTGAGCGTCGAATACACCTGCAGTACGCGAACCGATAAAGTCAGAAGATACAACTTCAGTAGAGTTTGTATAACCGATTTGACCTTGAAGGTTAGAATTGATTGAGATTCGGCGAATGTATTCATTCACTTCATCACGATCAACTTCTTTATCTAAAGTCAGGTTCAGGATCGCAAGAGATACGTTTGGTGTAGGAACACGTACAGAGTTACCAGTCAACTTGCCTTTCAGTGCAGGAAGTGCTTTCGCAACTGCTTTAGCAGCACCAGTTTCAGTGATGACCATGTTCAATGTTGCAGCACGGCCACGACGATCAGCTTTGTGGTAGTTGTCGATCAGGTTCTGGTCGTTTGTGAACGAGTGAACTGTTTCAACGTGACCATTGATCACTGTGTATTTGTCGTTTAACACTTTCAATGTTGGAGTGATCGCATTGGTTGTACAGCTTGCAGCAGAGATGATTTGATCTTCATCAAGGATGTCAGCCTGGTTCACACCAAATACAACGTTCTTCATGTCACCTTTACCAGGTGCAGTCAGAATTACACGAGCAGCGCCTGGGCATTTAAGGTGTTGAGCAAGACCTTCAGCATCACGCCATTTACCAGTGTTATCGATCACTAATGCATTTTCGATACCGTATGCAGTGTAATCCACTTCAGATGGATTAGATGCATAGATCACTTTGATGAACTGACCGTTTGCAATAATTGCTTCGTTTTCTTCATCTACAGAAATCGTACCCGCGAATGGACCATGGATTGAGTCACGACGTAATAAAGACGCACGTTTTTCAAGGTCACCGTCAGATGATTTACGAACTACGATTGCTTTCAGGTTCAAGCCACGGCCTAGACCTGACTGGCTGATCATCAAACGGGCAAGGATACGACCGATACGACCGAAACCGTAAAGAACAACGTCTTTACCTTCAACAGAAGTTGCATTGCCTTCAAGTGATTTCACAGCATCAGCAACGAATGCGTTAACATCACCACCTTTCGCTTTGAATTCAACAGCAAGTTTGCCTAGATCAATTTCAGCAGTACCGATGTTTTCCACTTTTGCCAATGCTTCAAGGATTGGGAAAGTGTCTACAACAGAAAGCTCAACGTCTAATACGCGAGTACGACGATGCGCTTTAAGGATCTGAATTACAGAACGGTTAATTAAAGAGCGACCGTAAACTGTAGCTACGATATTTTTTTCACGATATAACTGACCTACTAGGGCAATCATACGTTCCGCAAGTTCTTCACGGTTTTTCCAACGACCTTGGTGCTCTGCATGGAGGGCAACGATAGTGTCTTTGCTCACAGATACGTCCTCTAATTAATTGTAAATCTAAGCATAAATTTCAAAACCCGATAATTGTAATGGAATTGGCCGCAAGTTTGAATCAAAAGCTGATTAACTCTGGCCGAAAATCCGATATATTCACTATAAATTTTGAAAATAATTGTAATTAGTCAGATGATTTTGCATTTAAAATTTGAAAAATCATCTACTAACTATAAAAACCAGATTTTTGTTAAATGTTGTTTATTCAGTCAAATTTATCATTCAAGAATCTAAACGTTTCTGATAACGCTCTAAATTTTGTGCTAGTGCTAAGCGTCTTTTTCGTTGTTCAATAATGTGTAGTATACCTTCAATCACCAACAATACGACGGCCAGCCAGATCGGAAGATAAGTCAGCCATTCGCCAGCTTCAACCCGCTCCCCTAATGCCATAGACGCAAAAGCCAAAAGTACTGGTTCTAAATAACTTAATAATCCGAAGATGACAAAAGGCAAATAGCGACTCGCCAGAATATAGCTTCCCAACCCCAGTGCGCTTAAAAAGCCTAGACCCAATACCGCAAAAATCAGATGCTGTGCATTAAGAATCAATTGCATGGAATCGCTATGAATAAAGCCCAGATAAATCGCGACAGGCAGAATGATGAAAAGGTCCCACCAGAAACCGCCCAAATGATCCGTCTGGAATTTACGGCGCATAAAGAAATACAGCGGATATGCCAGTGCTACATACACCGTTTCCCACGCGATCGAACCGATCCTCCAGATTTCATGTCCTACACCTAATATGGCCAGTGCGACTGCTGCCATTTGCCAGCGTGACAACTTCTCTTTATAGAGCACACATCCGACCAAGACCATGACTAAAGGCAACAGGAAATATCCCAGGGATACCTGTAAACCACGGCCATTAATTGGTCCCCATAAAAAGAGCCACAACTGTGTCGTACATAACAGGGAACTGATGATCAACCAGATCAGAAAAGCAGGCTGTTTGAGAATGCGTTTAAAAATATGAGTGATATGACTCAAATCGCCTGACCACCACATGAACGCAGTCAAAAATGGAATGGTCGCCAGCATCCGCCAGGCAAAGGTCTGTTCACTGTCTAAAGGCTGCAACAATGGCGTGAATATATAAAGAACACCAAATACCACTGATGCCAATACCGATAATGCAATACCTTTATACATGCTTCAAACCCAAGATCATTCCAGCACATTATAACGATTAGTCTAAAATAAAGCTTGAAGATTCATCTGATCAAAGGTAATAGCAAGGCAAAATATATAATTTAAAAAAGAGATGGATTAAAAAAAACCATGCCGAAGCAGGGTTTTTTATACATAACCCGATTGGCCTTTTATTTTCTTGCCTGTTGGGTCTGTTTGGTATGTATCACATCACTCAAATCATAACCCACAGATTGCGCATATTGCAGGTATTCATTCACCACGTTCTGATCAAGTTGAGGATCACGTGACAATACCCACATATATTTACGTTTAGGCTCGCCTACCAGTACGGTTTGATAATTATCATCCAGTTTCAATACCCAATAATCGCCACGGCCCACTGGCAACCAGCGAATAAACTCTGGTAAGAAACTTACTTTGAGCTTGGTGTTATAAGGTGCATTCTGAATGTATGCCTCACCCACTGATTGGGTCACCTGACCATTTTTCTGGATACAGCGGTTATCTACATTAACGTTACCATTTTCATTTAATGTATACGTCGCCGTAACATCACGATCACACTTGTTCTGGAATGTAAGTGGTTTACGAGCCACTTCATACCAAATGCCCAAATAACGGTCCAGTTCAACTTTCTCTACAGTGGGTAAAGAATCGTTCTTGGCATAAGCCATGGTTGCAGCCCCGAGTCCAAGTAGAACTGCACCACCCACTGCAATTTTTGCAAGCTTCAATCCCGCATGAGGCAGATTATTTTTAGTTGTCATACGATACCTATTTGTTGATCAGGACAAAATTTTCAACATGAATATTTCGTACTTACAATAGCGGCATCCGTAGACATACTTTGTAGCATTATGTTAGGTTTGTGATTGATTTTACGTAATTTAAATCTGTAATTTACACACAGACCTAACTTAACATCTGCGCTTTTAAACGTAAAATTTCATCCCGTATACGTGCAGCCTGCTCAAATTGTAGCTCTTTTGAAGCCTTGAGCATTTCTTTTTCCAGTTTATTGATATGCTTCGCGAACATCTTTGGATCGGCCATGATATGGCGTTCATCTGCACTGATCGCACGGGCCTGATCCGAAGCTTTCAGCTCAATAGTTTCATCATCTAGCACTTCACCCGTATCAATTTCCTTAATCACCTGACGTACTGCACTACGTGGTGTAATACCATGCTCTTCATTGAACTGAATCTGTTTGGCACGACGGCGTTCAGTCTCATCAATGGCTTTTTGCATTGAATCAGTGATGCGATCTGCATATAAAATCGCTTTACCTTTCAAGTTACGCGCTGCACGACCAATGGTCTGGATCAATGAACGCTCTGAACGCAGAAAACCTTCTTTATCCGCATCCAGGATTGCAACCAGTGAAACTTCTGGCATATCCAGACCTTCACGCAGCAGGTTAATGCCGACCAGAACATCGTGCACACCGGTACGTAGCTCATGAATAATCTTCACACGCTCAACGGTATCAATATCGGAATGCAAATAGGCCACCTTGATTCCATATTCTTTTAAATAGGATGTCAGGTCTTCTGCCATGCGCTTGGTCAATGTCGTCACCAGCACACGTTCATTCATTTCCTTACGGATATTGATTTCAGACAGTACATCATCGACCTGAGTCAGGACTGGACGGATTTCAATTTCCGGATCAATCAGACCGGTTGGACGAACCACCTGCTCGACCACCTGTTCAGATTTTTCCAGTTCATATCTTGCAGGTGTGGCACTGACGTACACGGTCGTCGGTACAATACGTTCCCATTCCTCAAATTTCATCGGACGGTTATCCAGCGCACTTGGCAAGCGGAAACCATAATTCACCAGATTTTCTTTACGGGAACGGTCACCTTTGTACATGGCTCCAATTTGTGGAACAGTCACATGCGATTCATCAATAATCAGCAAGGCATCATCAGGTACATAATCAAAAAGTGTCGGCGGTGCTTCGCCTGCCGGACGACCCGATAAATGACGTGAATAGTTTTCGATACCGTTGGTATAACCGAGCTGCTGCATCATTTCCAGATCATAACGGGTACGCTGTTCGATCCGTTGGGCTTCCAGCAACTTGTCATTTTCACGGAAAAAGACCAGACGTTCTTTTAACTCATCTCGAATCGTTTCAATCGCGCGAGCCAGATTGTCTTTCGGTGTTACATAGTGACTTTTAGGATAGATCGTGACACGCGGCACTTTACGGATCATTTTCCCGGTTAAAGGATCAAACCAGCGAATGGAGTCGACTTCATCATCAAACAGTTCAATCCGGATGGCATCCTGATCCGATTCGGCTGGGAAAATATCAATGATCTCACCACGGATACGATAGGTACCACGCAGGAATTCCAGTTCATTACGTGAATACTGCATTTCGACCAGACGACGGATAATATCATCACGACCAATGCGATCCCCTTCCACCACATGCAGCAGCATGCTCATATAAGCATTCGGATCACCCAGACCATAAATTGCAGACACCGAAGCAACAATAATCGCGTCACGTCGTTCTAAAAGTGCACGGGTGGCCGAAAGACGCATCTGGTCAATGTGGTCATTAATCGCCGCATCTTTCTCGATAAAGGTATCTGAAGATGGCACATAGGCTTCTGGCTGATAGTAGTCATAATAACTGACGAAATATTCAACCGCATTATTCGGGAAAAATGCTTTAAATTCGCCATAAAGTTGTGCAGCCAGCGTTTTGTTATGGGCCATGACAATAGTCGGACGCTGGGTACGGGCGATGACATTGGCCATAGTATAGGTTTTACCTGAACCGGTAACCCCCAGCAAAAGCTGATCGTGATAGCCTTTTTCTATACCCTTGACCAGCTTTTCAATGGCCTGTGGCTGATCGCCAGCAGGTTGATAATTAGTCACCAGTTCAAAGGGTTGTTTATCACTCATAGCTTTAATAATTTCACTGCGGATATCGACTCAATTTATTATGGGGGTAAAATTGAATTACTCAATCCCTATCCAGGTTTCTGTTTAGTAAAATAAATCGAGTGAAATATTATGCTTTCGTAGCCTAAAACCATTTTAGTTCTAATCTTTTCTATCAAAATTGAATCAGTATAAGTTTTGATTCGGTTCCTTACCTTATTCTGGCTTATTCAATATTTAGCCAAAATTTCTGTATAAAGTTCTGCTTTATCTGATGATGTAATAAAAATTAATTTCACCTTGACCCTTATAGCGTTCAAAGGCAACATGAAGCTAATCAGGACATCGAATAAAAAAGCCATGACTTACCATTATCACGATGAAAGTATTGTTAAATCTCTGCCAGAAAATACGGTATTTGTTTTCGGAAGCAACTTGGCTGGACAACATGCCGGAGGTGCAGCTCTAACAGCTTATGAGCATTTTGGGGCGGTTATGGGGGTTGGTCGTGGCTGGGCAGGTCAAAGTTATGCCATTCCGACTATGAATGAGCATTTGCAACAGATGCCTCTCTCACAGATCCAGCACTATATTGATGACTTCAAGATTTACACCAAGAACCATCCTAAAATTAAATATTTTATTACTTCGGTTGGTTGTGGCATTGCAGGCTATAAAGTTGAAGAAATTGCTCCTATGTTCAAAGGCATTTCCCACAATGTCATTTTTCCACAATCTTTCCGGCCTTTTGTAGAAAAAGCGCTTCCAAAAATTACGTCGCAATTCCTGCATACCATCTTCCGGGATTCAGTGATTTTTACTCCGGCGACAGATGAGCTGATTGATGTTCTGGCACTGACCGATAATGAAAAGAGTCTGGCCAAGATTCTGCTCAATACTCAGATTTATCCGGTCGATAGCAATGGTCGTGATCGTGTATTCGAGATTGAAGATATTCTGCATAACCTGAATGGCAAGATTTTTGACTTTCAGAATAATTCTGAAGGTTCCATGCTGTTTGGTGCCGTAATTCTGGCGCTACTGGAACTTTATAATATCAATGAAAAAGACTTTATTGATGTCTGGAAAGGCGATCGTGAGATTGCCCCGCCAAAACCTGAAAATAAGGCGCGTAAAACAGTTCGCTAAGAAAATCTCAAATTTTACTCATAAAAAAGCCATGAACTTCATGGCTTTTTTATTTATTAACGTTTGCCCATTGAACGGCGTGTACCACGAGGTGGCATCCAGGTCCGATCAGCATAACGTTGCGGTTTAGGTCGCAGATGTTCCAGAACTTCATCTGAAGCAGATTGTTCTGCCTGTTTTAATGGAAACGGTAAATTAACCAGTGGCTTTTTCTTGGGAGAATTTTGGGAGCTCATGCGCAATACTCAATAATTTATGCGGCTATTGTACAAAAAAACTCTATCTGCAGTGTACCATCGGTTAGCTAAATTTATTAAAGCTTTTTCTAGTAAGTTTTAAGCGGAAAATTTGCTGATTTCTTGTATATATCACGTCCGGAACAGAAAGCTTAAATCATTATTTAAAACTTAGATTAATGATAAAAATGTTACCCACTTATTATTCTATTACTTCAATAAAATTGAAAATTTTATAAAAATTAACATCCTATTTATCTTCACTATTCATGATAATTTTTACATAAATATATATTTTATTAATACAATTTATACAAATTTTGGCATTTTTTACTTTCTGTTAACTTTTTACTACTCGTTCTGTAACTGTGTAAATTGGTGAGATTTAACTAAATTGTCCAATAGAAAAAAAAATAACTAGCACGGACAAGGAGTCCTCTGAACAATGAAGACAATCATGGTATGCATGGCAGGTCTAGCCACACTACCCCTGCTTGCACATGCAGAATCCCCATATTTCAGCCTACAGGATGGCGATGGCTTTAAGCGATTTTCCGTTTCAGTTGGTGCACTGCATGTCATGCCACAAGGAAAAGCTCAGCCTTTTCAAGTTAATACTGCTGTAAAAAATGGTGAAGTTGCCAGAAATGGTACTATTCAAGTCGATACTGTATTGAATAACTTGAATTCTAATGTTGACCAAGAGGGTCTTGCAGCAGCATTAGAATTTCTGGGTTTTTTTACCGGTGGTGAATTAGGTAGTGGACTCAGCGGTAGTTCACGAATTCAAGGGTTGGAGGAGTGGAATAATCCGGGCACCGGTCTGGAAGCAGATGATGTCACTACCCTTGGGATTTTAAGTAATTACTTTTTTACCGATCACGTATCACTTGAAATGAAAGCCGGCATTCCACCCAAAGTGGACTTACAAGGCAAAGGAAAAATTTATGCTCCTTTCGCTGCGATCGCTACACCTCAAATCGGTAGTTTGCCTTTAGAATTTCTAAATATCGATCTGCAAAATGATATTTTTATTACTGATTTAGAAGCTCATGGTCCTGCAGCGTCAGCACGTGCTTGGACGCCTGCCTTTGAATTACAATATCATTTTGGAAAAACCGGAGTTAATAAGTTTCGCCCTTATGTCGGCTTAGGGATAATGTACGCTTACTTTAATGAATTGGAGATTAACCCGCGTACTGAACAGGATTTGATTGCAGCCGGTCATATGATTGCCAATATCAAAGAAGGCAATGCCGGAGCTTCACTGGAAGGTAAACCGAGCAATGCCAATCCTACAGTAGATCTTGAAGCAACCGATGCATTCGCTCCGATAGCCACCGTCGGTTTCACCTATGATTTTAATCATACTTGGTTCGCGGTAGGTTCTGTATCTTATGCTCATCTGAAAAATGAAACCACTATTACTGTTTCTGATGATAGTTTGGGTGAATTAATTACCTCCAAAGCCGATATTGAAGTCAATCCAATTCTGGCCTATGCAGGATTCGGGATGCGTTTCTAATCAATTACAATTTCTATTCAAACCTCAAAATTCCAGAGCAACGGCTACGGCCGTTGTTTTATTTTCTGACGTTCTATACAGCTATAAAAAAAATTTATCGTTTGATTAATTTTTATTTTATCGCCTCTCTAGGTTGAATCGAATACTATACCTATCAACTTTATATGCATGAATGACTTATGGCTGACAGTCAATTTTCCAGAACCCTGATTTTTATGCTGATTGGCGCTGCCATTATTCTGGCCTTATCTTTGGGGATTCGTCATGCATTTGGCCTGTATCTGGTGCCAATGAGTGAAGAATTTGGCTGGGGTCATAATGTCTTTAGTTTAGCCATTGCCATGCAGAACCTGATCTGGGGTGCTGTTCAGCCCATTACTGGTGCCTTCGCTGACAAATATGGCAGCAAGATTGTCGTTGCCGTTGGCGGTGCCTTATATGCGCTTGGTCTGTTATTGATGGCTGTCAGTTCAACCGGATTACTATTGAATCTCAGCGTCGGACTGATTTTAGGTCTGGCTTTGTCTGCGACTTCTTTCCCGGTTTTATTGTCTGCGGTTGGACGAGCTGCACCACCTGAAAAACGCAGTCTGGCAATGGGGATTGCCAGTGCAGCAGGCTCCTTCGGCCAGTTTATTATGCTGCCTTCAACGCTGTTACTTTTACAGAATGTCGGCTGGTCAGCAGCACTTGTTGTCAGCGCAATTTTAATCGCTTTGATTGTACCTTTGGCCTGGATGCTAAAAGCCCCGATGTATGTCGATCCGAATGCGACTCCTACACCGAATAAAGTTTCACTAAGCTTTAAAGAGATTTTAGTGGTAGTCAAAAACCATAAGCCATTCTGGTTTCTGGCGATGGGCTTTTTTGTCTGTGGCTTTCAGGTGGTCTTTATCGGGATTCACCTGCCGGGTTATCTGATTGATCATGGGTTCAATGCTACAACTGGCACGATTTTCCTGGCGCTGGTGGGCCTGTTTAATGTTGTCGGTACCTATACGGCTGGCTGGCTCGGTGGAAAGTATTCCAAACCACGTCTGCTAATGGGCTTATACGGTCTGCGCGGGATTGCGATTATCGCCTTTCTGATGCTGCCTTTAAGCACCTGGACGGTCTATGCGTTTGGTGTCATCATGGGATTATTATGGCTTTCTACCGTACCGCTCACCAATGGTATTGTTGCCAATATGTTTGGCGTGAAATATCTGACCATGCTCAGCGGGATTGTATTCTTTACCCATCAGGTCGGTTCATTCTTTGGCGGCTGGCTCGGCGGTGTAAACCATGACATGAGTGGTAACTATAATGCAGTATGGATGCTGTCGATTGCCTTAAGTATTTTTGGCGTACTGGTGCACTTATGGGTAAATGAGGAGCAAATTGTACATGACTGATTCCACTTTTCTGCTCAAGCTTTCCATTGCGGTAGCGATGGTACTTCTCCTCGCTATTTCTCTATTGCTCTGGAGCCAGACTCCAGAACTGTTTGAGTACTTTAACCAGGCTTTTTGCGCACACTGATTGTCAAATATTTGACATTTTTCAGCAGCTTTAGGACTTTGTTTTGCCATATTAATTAAAAGATTTCAATTCAATCATTTAGATATTTTTATCCGAATTTTCATAAGTTTAGCAATTCTTGTGATTTTATTTTTGCTCTGGATTTTTTTAGATTTTCTACAACAAGAAAATTCAGAGACTTTCCAATGACAAGCTTGACCCAACTTTCACAAGCCATTCACGATGCACCACGCTGGCATCAGCAAGATCAGTTCCAGAATACTGATGAAATTAAAATTGTTCCGCAGGCAGATCAAGCGCTAGGCGCAGTGGTTTATGGCCTCGATGCCCGCAAAGCCCAATCTGGTGAAATCATCCTGCGTCTGAAGCAAGCTCTGGCCGAACACTTGATCCTGATCTTTAGAAACCAAAGTCTGGATGATCTACAGTATCTTGCCTTTGCCACCTATTTCGGTTCAATCTTCCGTCCAGATGCTGACACGCCAGTGCTAGCTTCTAAAACCGATACGGGCCCCCCACCTGATGTCGTACCAGTTTCCAATGCAGTCGGTCAAGGGGATTACACCGGCCATGGTGAACTTGCACCGCATGCCGATCACCAGTGGACACCCCTACCAGTTACAGCTCATTACCTATAATCCATTTGTGCGCTTCCAAAGCAATAAAGGTGGTAATGCTTATGCGGGTAATATGCCAAGGTATCGCTTTAAAGATGAGTCAATTTTAGGTCACGCCTACCCGCACCCACTGGTACGTACCCATCCTGAATCTGGCGTAGAGCGCTTTGGTTAAATACCCATACCGAAGTTGAGCTGGTGAATTATGACGATCAGGCAGGCAGTGAACTGATTGCAAAATTACGTGAACATGTCTTAAAACCTGAATTCGCTTATGAGCACAATTGGGAAGCAGGCGATATCGTGTTCTGGGATAATCAGGTTACTCTACATTCACGCCGTCCTTTCCCCGCTGATCAACGCCGTTTATTAAAACGGATCAGCTTGGCAGGTAGTCGTCCATTTTAATCTCCATAAAAATATAATAAAGAGAAAGGTTATTTAAGCCTTCGACAATAACGACTCATCATGTAGATTTTCCGCCATTGAGGAATGACCACCTCAATGGTTTTATTTTTAAATCTTCAATCATCCTATTTTGGCAATATCAGGAGAGATGCTTTGAATTAAATTTTTTAGAAATACAGCTTTTAACAAAATCGGTAATTAGATTACTTTTTCTCACTCAAACTGCCTAGTGTATTTTTCCTTTTCTGCTTAGCGTATTAAAAAACAAGCGATTGCTATAGCTGCAAAAAGGAGAAGAAAATGAACGAGATTCAATTTTCAGATTGTGTCCGCGCATGTATGACTTGCTCGCTGGCCTGTACCAACTGTGCCAGTGCCTGCCTGAAAGAAGAAGATTTAGAAATGATGCGGGAATGTATTCAGCGCTGTCTGGACTGTGCTGATCTGTGTCAGCTCTGCGCCCGCATGCAACAAAAGCAATCTCCATTTATGAAAGAGATTTGCGAGCTATGTGCTAAAGCTTGCGATTATTGTGTAGAAGAATGTGGCCATCATGAGGATGATCATTGCCAGCAATGTGCAGAAGCTTGCCGTCGCTGTGCTGAAGAATGCCGCAAAATGGCAGCTTAATTTCCAGCATTACTGGCTAGATTGAACTTTTTCAATTTAGAAAATAAAAAACCCGCAAATCGAACTTGCGGGTTTTTCTTATTATTTAAGATTTTAGGTATCTGTAATTTTGGAAAATTCTGCTTTAAACTCAGTTTTTTTAGCTCTTATATCATCAATTTTATAAGCAAACTTTTTAACCCATAAAGATGTAAGTAAAGGCACGATAATTGCTGAAATAACTACGCAGGCTGCAATTAAAGTAGTTGCTGCTGGTGCCACAACCTCAAATTGTGGGGCTACCTGAGCAATAAGCATTGGTGTAGCGGCTGCAGAACCTGCTGTACTAGATGCTGCTATTCCTGCTGTACCATTACCTTTGGCCAAAAATATATCTGCTGGTATTAAAAAGAGAGCCGAAATCAAGACAACAGTAACACCTAGAATAATTCCAGGTAATCCAGTTTCTAGAATTAGTCCAAAATTAATACTATTACCCAGAGCAAAACCAAAAAATGGAATCATTACTTTCGCTGCAGGAGCAAAAAAGTCTCTCATTTTTTCATCTAGATTGCCTAATAAGAAACCACACAAAAATGGTAGAACCACTCCTACTAGAGCGGCAGGATGAAAAGAAGCAACACCAGCTGAACCTAAAATAAGCATAGTAAATAAAGGGCCAGACTCAATTCCAATGAGTGCGCCTGCTGCTGCCTCTTCTTTAGTTCCATATTCTGACGTTAATGAAGAGTAAAGACCAGCATTGGTCATATCAAATGCAACCACTATAGCTAAAATAGAAAAACCCGCAAATAGCGGAGTATTCAACATTTCATCTGGCTGCATGAGAGAACCTAAAACTAGAGCTAACATCCAGGCAATAAATAATTTTGCACCGATAACGGCTCCTGCTTTTCTGACGACAGTGGCAGTAGCACGAACATTAATAGAAGCCCCTAAGCAGAAAGTCCAGACTCCTAAAATTGGTACAGCCCCTGTAATAATTCCCTTAGTAAATGAACCAAAATATTCAGCAGTATCTGGTGCAAATGTATGAATTGTTGCACCAATTAAAAGTGGAATTAGCATCATTCCACCAGGTACTTTATCTATAAATTTTTTAATTTCCATTTTAAAAACTCCCTCGAATTCCATCCTGAAGAGTTATGGTTTTGATAAAGCAATACTGATCTTAATTATTTTGAAACTATTTTTTAAAATAGAAAGATATTTATTGCGGCTGTGGAGATCAAAACCATTACTCTTATTGAGCAATTTCCTTTTTACATTTGTGCACCGATCATCCAAGGTACAAATTCTTCTCCACCAATTCCTAACGCTTCACTTTTACTTTTCTCACCCGAGGCTACACGAATAAACATTTCAAAAATTTCTTGACCTTTTTCTGCCACATTTGATGTTCCGTCCATAATATTTCCACAATTAATATCCATATCATCTAGCATCCGATCATACATAGCAGTATTCGTTGCAATTTTGATTGAGGGTGAAGGTTTAGCACCAAAACAAGAACCACGTCCTGTCGTGAAGGCAACTAAATTTGCCCCACCGGCAATTTGGCCAGTAGCTCCCATAGGGTCATAACCTGGTGCATCCATGAATACCAAGCCCTGTGTGTCAATAGTTTCCGCATAACGATACACACCTTTTAATGGTGTTGAACCACTTTTTGCTACCGCACCCAGTGACTTCTCTAGAATAGTAGTAAGACCGCCCGCCTTATTTCCAGGAGTAGGATTATTATCAATACTACCTTTTTCACGATCAGCATAAGCTTCCCAAGAATGAATCAACTCTACTAATTTATGACCTACTTCATTATTCACCGCCCGACGTGTTAATAGATGTTCTGCACCGTAAATTTCTGGAGTTTCCGATAAGATTGCTGTACCGCCATGTGCAACCAAATGATCAACAGCTACACCTAGGGCAGGATTAGCAGTAATTCCAGAGTATCCATCGGAGCCACCGCACTGCAGAGCGACACATAAATGAGATAATGGTAGCGGCTCTCGGCTCACTTGATTTGCTTCAGGTAAAATTTCTTGCACTAACGCAATCGCCTTATCAATAGTTTTTTGTGTCCCCCCTTCTTCCTGCATAACCAGTGATTTTATTTTACTAGCATATGCTGGATTTTTTGATTGAAGAAGTGGTTTCAACTGATTGGCTTCACACCCTAATCCTATGATTACTACCGCTGCAAAGTTAGGATGCTCCATATAACCTGCAATAGTACGACGTAATTGCTTGAGCCCTTCACCATGATGATCAATACAACAACCAAAACTATGTGATAATGCTACTACGCCATCTACGTTAGGATAATTGTCTATGATTTCTGGGTGGTCAAAATACTGAGCAACTTTTTTTACCACTGTTGCTGAACAGTTGACTGTACTGATTACTCCCACATAATTCCGAGTAGCTACACGTCCATCTGCACGTTTAATTCCTAAAAAATTTCGAGGCTGCAGCGCAGTTGCTATTGGAATTACATTTTCTCCAAACGCGTAGTCACGATCAAAATCAGCTATGGCCAAATTTTGTATATGAACATGCTGACCCGCTAGAATATTCTGGGTAGCAAAACCAATAATCTGACCATAACGTAATACAGCTTCACCTTTGAAAATATCTTTTAGTGCGACTTTATGGGCAGCAGGGATATCTTCTAAAGTAGCAATCTCTTCTGTAATCGGTGTGCGTGATATCAAAGGGCTTTTGGCAATTGCAATATTATCATTCGGATGCAATTGAAGAATATAAGATGTGTTCACTGTTTGCTTCCTTTCTAGTAGCTGGCTGAGTCCATAATGTCTTTATATTTTGCTAGTGCTATCAGATATTAAAATGTCTGATTGAATTCATCATAGTCTTTTTATTTTTGACAATCTGTGATATTTAAAAGACACATTGTTGAATAGGATTGGACAATTTATGCCAGGAAGGATTCCTCCTCTTCATCTTATTTATGCTTTTGAAGCTGTAGTTAGGCATTCATCATTTTCCAAAGCAGCTGATGAACTTAATGTTACCCGTAGTACAATTTCACATCGGATTCAGACCTTAGAAAAATTACTTAATACTGTTTTATTTGAGCGAACTACACGCAAGTTAAATTTAAGTGCTACAGGTGCATCCTATTATCAGTCAGTAAAAAAAGCCCTACATTCACTAGATAGTCTTAATAAAATTAACTCGAATAACCCTCATCAAAAAACAGTTACGCTATCGTCTCCTCCTACTTTCGCAAATATTTATTTACTTCCTCGTTTAAAAGACTTTTTAGAACAGTATCCAGATATTGAGATTGCTATAGAAATTGCAAAATCACAGCTTGATTATGAAATTAGCAAAGTTGATTTTGATATTAGATATGGAACTGGAATCTACCCTGGTATGCAAAGTTATCAGATTAGCCGAGATACTATTTTCCCAGTTGCATCGCCTTATTATGTAAAAATAAAGAATATTCGTTCACCTAGGGATCTTAAAAACTGTGACCTTTTAAGGAGCTATTTAGAGCCTTGGTCACCTTGGTTTACGCAAGCACATTTAGAATGGAAAGAACCTATACAAGGACATCGCTTTGAAGATTTATCTTTACTTTATCATGCAGCACAAAATAACTGGGGTATAGCGTTAGCTAGAGAATCACTAGTAAATAAACTCATTAATCAAGGATCACTCGTACAACTATTTGATATTACAGCGCAGCCTCAATTTCAATATTATGCAATTGTAGACCCGAGGAAAAACATATCTGATGAAGCCCAACTGTTTATTCAGTGGTTATGCCAAAATTATGATAAATAAAAAACCCGCAAATTGAGCTTGCGGGTTTTTGATCTAACCTGAATAAATCAAATTAGAATAAACGGTTCATACCATTCAAGGTTGCCACACGATAGGCTTCCGCCATCGTTGGATAGTTGAATGTAGTTTCCACAAAATACTTGATCGTATTGTTCGGGCTGTTCATGACCGCTTGACCAATGTGGATAATCTCCGAAGCATTATTACCGAAACAATGCACACCTAGAACTTCCAGCGTATCGCGGTGGAACAGGATTTTTAATTCACCAACCGTATCACCGGTAATCTGCGCACGCGCCAGATGACGGAAAGAAGCCTGACCCACTTCATACGGGATTTTTTCTTCAGTCAGCTGCTGCTCAGTTTTACCGATCGAAGAAATTTCTGGAATGGTATAAATACCAGTCGGAATATCAGTTACGGGTGCAACGTCTTGCTCACCGCTCATGTTGGCACCTGCGCAACGACCTTGGTCATAGGCAGCAGAAGCCAATGATGGCCAGCCAATCACGTCACCTGCAGCATAGATATTTTCGACTTCAGTCTGATACTGTTCATTCACGGTTAATTGACCGCGGCTGTTTGGTTTCAGGCCAATATTTTCAAGGCCTAAACCGTCAGTATTCCCTGAACGGCCGTTACACCACAGAATAGCGTCTGCCTTAATTTTCTTGCCGCTTTGTGTATGCAGAACGACATAATCATCAGAAGTTTCAAGGAAGTCGATCTGTTCATTATGACGGATCAATACACCCTGTTCGCGTAAGTGATAAGACAGCGCATCGGAGATTTCATCATCCAGATAGCTCAGCAGTTTTGGTTGGGTGTTGATCAGGTCAACCTTATGTCCCAATCCAATAAAGATTGATGCATATTCACAGCCAATCACACCTGCACCATAAATAATGATTTTTTGGATCGAGAAATCCAGATCCAGAATTTTGTCTGAATCAAATACACGTGGATGATTGAAATCAAGAATCTCTGGACGGTATGGACGTGAACCCGTCGCAATCACCAGTTGCTGGAACATAATGGTTTCTTTTATGCCATCTGGTGTAAATACAAAGATCGTATTTTCGTCTTGAATGTAAGCACGACCATGATAGATATCAATCTTGTTACGGTCATAAAAACGTGAGTGAGTATCCACCTGCTGCTGAATCACTTTATGTGCATTACGCAGTACCTGTTTCATAGTGAATTGTTTCCATTCACCTACTTTTTGAAACATTGGATCACGTTGATAACGGATGATGCTGGATACCGTTTGACGCAATGCCTTACTTGGAATCGTACCTACGTGTGTACAGTTACCACCCAGCTGTTCACGCATATCTACAATTGCAACACGCTTACCAGATTTGGCAAGTTTCATTGCCGCGCCTTCGCCCGCAGGGCCTGAACCTAGAACTACCGCATCGTACTTAACGAAAGTTCCACTAACGACCTCTTTTTTACGTGGCATTCAACGCTCCTTAAAATTAAAAAATTTTGCTTTAATCTACGCTATATTATGACGTAATTGCTACCAATTTGGTGTATTTAACTTACATATATTGTGTGATAAGAACATTTTTTAAATGAATAATCCTTTTCACCCTATTTCACCCGAGTTTCGTTATAATTAAAAAAGTGTTAACTTTGATTTATCTCCCTCCTTCAAAACAGTGGAAAAGTTATATATGTCTGAAAACCGTAAACCTGAACAGGGTATCAAACTTCGCGGCGCAGAAAAGGTCGCCCGTATTCCTGTAAAAGTTGTTCCTACGGTTGAAACGCCACGTAAGCCGGACTGGATCCGCGTGAAAATGGCCGCTCCCGAGGAAGTTCAGCGTATTAAAACTACACTTCGTCAGCAAAAACTGCATACCGTATGTGAAGAAGCTGCCTGTCCGAACCTGCCTGAATGTTTTGGTGGGGGTACAGCAACCTTTATGATTATGGGTGATATTTGCACGCGTCGCTGTCCGTTCTGTGATGTGGCGCATGGTCGTCCAAATGCACTTGATCCAGACGAGCCGCGTCATATGGCAGAAACGATTGCCAACTTGGGTCTGAAGTATGCAGTCATCACTTCAGTAGACCGTGATGACCTATTGGATGGCGGTGCACAGCATTTTGTAGACTGTATTAAAGAAGCTCGTGCTTTGAGTCCAAAGACTTTGCTAGAAATTCTGGTACCTGATTTCCGTGGTCGTATGGACATCGCTTTACGCATCATGACTGAATGTCCACCAGACGTGTTTAACCACAACATTGAAACTGTGCCACGTCTGTATAAAGCCATGCGTCCAGGTTCTGATTATCAGCACTCTTTAAATCTGTTGAAAATGTTTAAAGATTATTGCCCAGAAATTCCAACCAAATGTGGTTTGATGGTCGGTATCGGTGAAACTGAAGAAGAAGTTCTCGCTCTGCTAGACGACCTGAAAGCTCATGACGTGGATTATGTAACGATTGGCCAGTATCTACAGCCATCTAAACAGCATGCGCCAATCGACCGTTTTGTAACGCCAGAAGAATTCGAACGTTATGCAGAACATGGCCGTAAGCTTGGCTTTAAGAATATCTGGTCAGCACCGATGGTACGTTCAAGTTACTTTGCGGATCGTCAATACTATGGTGAACCGGTTCCAGAAGTACGCCGTAAAGTTGATCCAGCAAAAAAAATCGCTGTACAGGCAATCGAAGCTTAAAATGACTTAGATCAAAGCCCTCTCAAGTAGAGGGCTTTTTTATGCCTAGCTAAATTTATATTTGTTCACTTTTTAATTATTTTATCTACCCTCTCTTGGAGATTAAGTTATTACTTATCTTCACATTTCTTTGCGTGTTCTCACTTGAAGACTGCGCATTTTTCAAACAATCTCAAAAACAGATAAAACACTTCAATATATCGTTGAAATATTTAATAACGATTGTTCTCACAAGAACAATTGTGAATTTGCCAATTGCTTAAGCGATGTAAAAAAATTGATCAAGTCTTATGAAGACACCTTAGGGAGATCGGCAGCATCACACTTGTATGACCCTGGAGAAATATAACAATGCTATTTATTTTCGCCGTACTTCTTCTCATTGCCAGTTTATGGGCGATTTTCTTTTTTCAACTCTCCCGTACCACTGGTACAATTACCCTGATTGTCATGTCAGTGGTTTGTGCCTTTATCAGTCCTTGGTCACTGATTCTGGGCATTCCTTTGATCCTGATCAGTCTGGTCGTCATGATCGAACCTTTGCGCATGTCTTTCATTTCCAGGCCAGCCTATAAAGCTTTAGCGGATGCCATGCCGAGCATTAGCCCGACAGAACGTGAGGCTCTTGATTCCGGCACCAGCTGGTGGGAAAAAGAACTCTTTATGGGTGCGCCGAACTGGGAAACCTTTAATAGCTATCCTTATCCAAAACTTTCCGTTGAGGAACAGGCATTCTTGGATAACGAAGTCGAAACGCTCTGTAGCATGCTGGATGAATGGGAAATTCATGAGAAGAAAATGCTGCCTGAACATATCTGGCAATATATTAAAGATAACGGTTTCTTGGGACTAATTATTCCCAAAGAATACGGCGGTCGTGCCTTTAGTTCCTTTGCTCAAAGCCGAGTGATGAGCAAAATTTCTTCACGCTCTCTCACTGCTGCTGTGAGCTGTATGGTGCCTAACTCTCTCGGGCCGGGTGAGTTGTTACTACATTATGGTACTGATGAGCAAAAAGATCGTTATTTACCCGGTCTGGCCAAAGGTGAAGAAATCCCATGTTTTGGTCTGACCAGTCCTGAAGCCGGTTCAGATGCCGGTGCAATTCCAGATACCGGTGTGGTCTGTTATGGGCAGTTTGAAGGTCAGGAAGTTCTCGGTTTGAGAATGAATTTTTCTAAACGCTGGATTACCTTAGCACCGATTGCCACTGTCGTCGGTCTGGCTTTTAAAATGTATGACCCTGATCATCTACTTGGTGATAAAACAGATTATGGGATTACTTGTGCCTTGCTACCGGCCAATCATGAAGGGGTAAAAGTCGGTCCACGACATAATCCTGGCTCCCCTTTTATGAATGGCACTGTTGAAGGTAAGGATGTATTTATTCCTTTAGACTGGATAATTGGTGGCGTGAAAAATGCCGGTAAAGGCTGGCGTATGCTGATGGAATGTCTAGCGGTTGGTCGTGGTATTTCCCTACCGGCTTTATCTACCTCTAGTGCCGAAATGACTTATCTGAATGTCAGCGCGTTCTCGCGAATCCGTCAGCAATTCAAGATTTCGGTGGGTAAATTTGAAGGCGTACAGGAAGCCAATAGCGAAATTGCCAGTGATGCCTATATGCTGGAAGCATTCCGTTATTTAGTGACTTGTGGCTTGAATCAAGGTGGTAAGCCGGCAGTCATGACCGCGATTGCCAAATACTACGCCACTGAGACCATGCGTAAAATCGTCAATCATGGTATGGATGTCGTGGGTGGTCGCGCCATTCAGATGGGGCCTCGTAACTTTTTGGCCTTAAACTATCAAGCCATTCCAGTATCAATTACAGTTGAAGGCGCCAATATTCTGAGCCGTTCATTGATGATCTTTGGTCAAGGTTCGATGCGTTGCCATCCTTATCTGTATGAAGAATTACAGCTTCTGCAAGCTGAAGACCCGAAAGCCGCTCTGAATCCATTCGATACTATGTTGTTTAAGCATCTGGGTTATACCTTTAACCGGACTGCCCGCTCTTTTGCCTATGCTTTTAGCGGTGGTTCAAGTGCTGCGCCACAAAGTGCGGTTGATTTTACCCGTCCTTATTACAAGATTATCAACCGGCTCAGTGCCAACTTTGCCCTGACTGCAGATATGTGTTTAGGTTTATTAGCAGGTGATATTAAACGCAAGGAAATGCTTTCTGGCCGTCTGGCTGATATTCATGCCCATCTGTTCATTGCGACGGCAATTCTGAATTTTTTTGAACATAGTAAAAAAACTGAAGCTGAACGTCTGCATGCACAGTTGGCAATTGAGAAATCTTTATATACCGCTCAGGAAGCGTTTTATGACCTGTTTGCGAACTTCCCGGTGGGTGTTGCTGCTGGCATGGTCAAACTCATCTGTTTCCCATTTGGCCGCCCTGTCGCGAAACCATCTGACCGACTTAAACAGGAAGTCGCAAATGTCATGATGGAAGATAACGCTTTCCGGAAGGTACTGAAAAAGCATGTTTTCTATAGCACAGCGGAAGATGATGTAAATGGTCGTATGGAATCAACCTTCACCATGTTATTGGAAATTGAGCAGCTTTGGGATCGCTTTAAAAAAGCTGAAAACAAAGGTCAATTTAAGGGACTTAGTTTTGCTGATCATGTGGCTGATGCGCATGGACAAGGCTTTATTAATGAAGAAGAAGCCAATAAGTTACTGCACTATAATGCGCGTCGCTATGACAGCATGTTGACTGATGTCTTCGATTTGCATTTACAGGAAGTATTGGAACTGGAAAATCCTCATATTTCGAAAGCAGATGCAACAGGTACTGATACCTCAGTTCAAAGTGCACCTTCACATTCAACCAGCCCTTAGATAAATTTTTTATCTAAATCGAATCTTGCTTTCCAAAGTGAAGTTATTTCCTGATTTCACTTTGGATATCTCAAGTGGCTATTCAGCCACTTTTTTACGACTATTGCACGATGGTATTTAAGAGATAAAACGTTAAGCTACACCCATAATAAAATTGAGGGTCAATGATGTCACGACAAGATTATGAAAATGGCTTGAAAGTCCGTACTGAGGTGATGGGTGCAAGTTTTGTAAAGCGCGCTCAGGACAATACGGTTCCTTTTACTCAGCCTTTGCAGGACTGGATTAATGAACATGCCTGGGGTTCAACCTGGCAACGTGAAGGGGTTTTACCACGTAAATACCGTTCTTTAATTACCATTGCTTTTCTTACCGCGCAAAAAAGCCCGACTGAATTGAAAGGCCATGTTCGTGGCGCTTTGAATAATGGTGCAACAGTTGAAGAAATTCAAGAAGTGCTACTGCATAGCCTGCCTTACTGCGGTGCCCCTGCCACACTGGAAGCCTTCCGTGCAGCATTTGAAGTAATTCAGGAATATCAGGCAAATCAGCAGAATTAAGAATTACCTAGGCTATTTAACTGGCTTATCAATAATAAAGCCGGGAATTAAAATTCCCGGCTTTTTAAATTTTAAACTGATATATCTATAGCTATACTTCTTTAATATTGTTTGAAAAGATTATCCTCTTAATTCAATTTGAGTCCGCTGTTCCAGTCCTTGCACCGCAGCGGAGAAATCCAGCTGACTGGCCTGTGGTTTGGCAATCTGCTGAAACTCTTGCTGAATCAAAGACATCACCGATAAATCCAGTTGCTGTTGCTGTACCAACTCCAAGGCAATGCCAATATCTTTCTGTAATAGATCCAGTGCAAAGGTCTTATTAAATTCACGGCTTAGTACACGCTGTGCCATGATATTTTCCGACATGCTGCTTTTACCACTGGAATGATTAATACAATTTAGTGCACTGCTTAAATCAACACCCTGCCCTTTCAGTACCGTCAGTCCTTCGGCCAGTGCCCATAAATGGGTAGCCATCAAGGTATTGTTGACAGCCTTGACTGCAAAACCAGCACCACTTTCTCCGACATATTCGATTAATCCGGCAAACGCATGAATGATAGGTTTGGCTTGTTCAAAGGCTTGCTCATTCCCTCCCACCATCACGGTTAAAGTACCTTTTTCTGCGCCAACGGTTTGACCAGAAACCGGTGCATCCAGATAAAAACTGCCTTGTTGCTCCAAGAGCTTCGCCAGTTTCTGGGCAGATTCCGGTACACCGCTGGTACAGTCAATCCAGATTGCACCTTGTTTGGGTGGATAGGCTGCAATTAATGCTTCCACATCCTGACTGGTCGGCAAACAGGAAAAGATAAAATCTGCCTGAACCGCCTGCTTAATACTCACTGCTTGAGTTGCAAAAATTTCAGCATGCGTTACAGCTTTCTGTTCAGTTCGATTCCAGACCCAAACCTGATGCCCGAGTTTTGGCAAATGGGAGGCCATATGCCAGCCCATTGCCCCGAGTCCTAAAAATGCAATTGAATGACTCAAAAAATGCTCCTCATATTAAGCGACTGGCTTAGCCTCAACCTCAGTTACGGTTTCAGCTGGTTCAGATGCTGGCAATTCTTTATCTTCACCACGGTTCAGGAACAGATTGAGTAAGATCGCAGCTAAAGTTGCAGTACCAATACCGCCCAGATCAAAACCACCGATCTGCAAGCTATAGTTCCCTGTGCCCATGATCAGACAGACTGCACCAATAATCAGCGTACTGTTCTTGGTAAAATCAACACGGTTATCCACCCAGATTTTCGCACCAGCCACAGTAATCAGACCAAATACGACAATCGATGCACCACCCAACAAGGCCACTGGAATGGTACTGATCACTGCACCGAATTTAGGTGAAAGCCCAAGTAAGATGGCGAAGATACCAGCAAAGACAAATACAGTGGTTGCATAAACTTTGGTGACTGCCATGACACCGATATTTTCGGCATAAGTGGTCATCCCCGTACCACCCACAGAAGCTGATAATGAAGTACACACCCCATCAGCAAAGAAACCACGACCCATATATGGAGACAGGTTTTTACCGGTCATCGCAGAGACTGCCTTAAAGTGCCCTAGATTTTCTGCAACCAAGATAATTGCTACTGGTGCAATCATCAGCATGGCATTCATTTCAAAGACCGGACTTTGGAAATTTGGCAAACCAAACCAGGCTGCTTCACTGACCTTAGTAAAGTCAATCGCAGGTCCGAAGCCCATCACATTGGTGAAAAGGAAATAAATCAGGTAGGAAGATAATAAGCCCAATAACAATAACAGACGGCGTACCATTCCTCGTGTAAATACAGCAATCACACTGATACAGATAATAGTGATTAATGCCATCCACGAATCAAACTGGTTCGCTGAAACGCTTTTGATTGCCACTGGAGCCAGGTTCAAACCGATAATCATTACGATCACGCCTGTCACTACAGGTGGCATCAGCTTTTCAATCCATGCGGTACCGGTTTTCATGACCAGCAGCCCAATCAAGGCATAAACAATACCGCAAGCAATCGTACCGCCAAGTGCCAGTCCGATATTAGGATTCGCTCCAACTCCGGAATACCCCGTCACTGCGACGACCGCACCAATAAAGGCAAAGCTGGATCCCAGATAACTAGGCAATCGACCGCCCGTGATCAGGAAAAATAAAATGGTACCAATCCCGGTAATAAAAATTGTGAGATTGGGATCAAACCCCATTAATAAGGGTGCCAGCACGGTTGCGCCAAACATGGCAAACACATGCTGTAACCCGAGAATAATACTTTTCCCAGCAGGCAGATATTCATCTGTTTGCACGGGTGTGGTATCGAGATTGCCTTGGTAAGGCTTAAATTTTGGAAACCACGTTTCTTTTTCTTGCATCGGCTTCCCCTCCTTGATTAGGATTGAATTGAATTAGCACATTTTGTGTGGCTCACAGTAAGAACGGTTGAAGTACATCAGCGCATTGCCTTGACTCTGACACATGGCTTTCACCTCACAGAACAGCACGTCATGACTGCCTACGGATAAACATTGGACCACCTCGCAGTCAAAACTGACTAAGGCATCCTCAAGTACAGGTGACTGGGTCACCAAGGTTTTCCAGTTCCCCTGGCTGAAACGCTCTGCTATTGGTGCCTTTCCACCAAACAGATTGGAGAGATGTTGTTGATGTGATGCCAAGGTATTCACACACAACACCTGATTCTTTTTAAAGGTTTCATAGACTGAAGCAGAACGGTTCAGGCACACCAGCAACGTTGGTGGTGTATCCGTCACGCTACATACGGCCGAAGCGGTAAATCCAGCCATTCCTGCATCGCCTTGCGTAGTAATCACATTCACCGCAGCACCCAGATTGGACATGCCCTGACGGAAAATCTGCTGATCGACTTGGGTAATGATGTCGCCAGATGCGTTAGTCGCCAAAACCTTATTTAATGCGTTATTTTCTGCAACTGTCTCTGTGATGATTTTAGATAATTTGGCATTCATGCTGTTCTCCCGACCCCAAGTCAATATTCAGTTTTAGACTTGGGGCATCTAGTAATGAGATTGAATCAGGTGGATCGGCTTATACATGGGCAATCGAAGCAATTTCGACTAGCGCATCAGGTTTGACCAAACCTGTCTGTACGCAATACCGTGCCGGCTTATCTCCCGGGAAATACTCTGCATACACTGCATTAATCGCAGCATAATCTGCCCAGTCTTTGACAAAGACATGGTTAAACGTTACGTCATCCATGCTGCCACCGGCTTCTTCAATCACACGCTTGATGGTTTCCAGAATATGACGGGTCTGTGCTGCGGCATCACCGACATGCACTACATTATTATTTTCATCAAAGGCCAATGTACCGGACACATACACAATATTATCTGCCTTAGTTGCCGGTACATACGGTGCGAGTGGTTTTGATGTTCCTGCGGGAATAATGATTTCTTTAGGCATACTTTTTTTCCTTAATCCTGATCTTTAATTCTTTATACGCTTACAGCTAATTTAGTTTCTTTTAGTGACTCACTTTCTTTTTGAAAGGTATCGACAAAATTTGCGGTATCGGATACCCAGCCAAAGAAGGTCTTGATGTTGTACAGACTGGCTTCATGGGCCTCGACTGGACCGGCTTGATGGCAGGCATCCGCCAGCACCACGCCGAAATATTCCAGAAAGAAACCATCACGCAGGGTCGATTCCACGCAGACATTGGTGGCAATTCCGACAAAAACCAGATTGCGAATGCCGCGGACACGCAACATGCTGTCTAGTGCGGTATTAAAGAAACCGCTATAACGTGGCTTTTCAATGACCAGGTCCTGTGGCAATGGCTTTAACTCATCAATCAGTTCAAAATCCCAACCGCCTTTTGCTAATAATTTCCCTTGTAATTCAGGACGTTTACGCATGGTCTTTAGGGCATTTGATTTATGGAAATTTGGAGAATCGGTTCCACCCGCTTCCTTATATTCTGTATCCCAGCCATTTTTGAAATAAATCACCTGAATACCGGCTGCATGCGCTGCATCAACTGCCTTTTTAATATTTTCAACCACTGGCTTGGTTTTCGAGACATCAAAGCCCGCCAGATCCAGATAGCCCCCCTGTGAGGTATAGGCATTCTGCATGTCGATCACAATCAGCGCAGTCTGTTCAGGTGCAAGACAAATTGCTTCAGGTTCAGCCTTTAGGGTTCTTCCGGTGCCGAGTTTTTCAGTAAACCCAGCGGTAACTACTGATTCACTCATGCGCTTTTCTCCAGAACCGGTGCTTCGCCCTCAATCACAATATGCTCACGACATTTCATCAATGGCTGGATTTTCTGACCAAAATCTTCGACACCCTGAACGAAATCATCAAAAGTCAGCAGCACACCTTCAGTGCCTTTGATTTCGCCAATTTCATCCAACATTCGTGCCACATTTTTATAAGAACCGACCAGAGTCCCCATATTGATATTTACAGGAGATACGCTAGACGCCATTTGACGGATATTGGTATCTGCACCAGAAGTCGTGTCTTTCCCACCCTGATTCATCAACCAGTTAATCGCTTCCATGTCGGCACCATCGTTATAGTGCTGCCATTTTGCTTGCGCTTCTTCATCGGTCTCAGCTGCAATCACCATAAACAGCACATAAGTCTGTACATCACGGCCAGTCACATCTGTTTTTTCTTTTAGACGGTCATTAATTTCTGCATAAGCTGTTGGAGTATTCAGGCCTTTACCAAATACGAAGTTGTAGTCGGCATATTGTGCAGAAAACTCTAAACCTGCATCAGACTGACCTGCACAGATGATTTTCATATCGGCTTGCGGGCGCGGGCTAACACGGCAGTCTTCCATCTGGAAATGTTCGCCTTTAAAGTCTGATTTTCCGGTTGTCCAAAGCTCACGCAGGATTTGTACGTATTCAGATAGGTATTCATAGCGCTTACCAAAATACTCATTGCCCGGCCACATACCCATCTGGGTATATTCCGGTGGCTGCCAGCCGGTTACCACATTCAGACCGAAACGGCCATTGGAAATAGAATCAATGGTAGATGCCATGCGCGCTACAATTGCAGGTGGCATGACTAGAGTTGCAGCTGTTGCATAAATTTGAATTTTGCTGGTAACAGCAGCAAGACCGGCCATCAGGGTGAAAGTTTCCAGGTTATGTTCCCAGAATTCGGTCTTGCCACCAAAGCCACGCAGCTTGATCATGGAAAGTGCGAAATCGAAACCATAGTGCTCAGCACGCTGTACGATTTGTTTGTTTAACTCAAAAGTCGGCATATATTGTGGTGCATTTTCAGAGAGTAACCAACCGTTGTTTCCAATTGGACAGAAGACACCTATTTTCATTTTCACACCTCATTATTTTTTAACACTTATTCAAAATCCTGGTTCCGCTACGGGAATCTTATTTACAAGATAAACATTGCAAACCGTGTGCCAAATATTTTTATTAATTATTTATCAAATACTTAATATTTTATTTTTTGAATTTTTAGTAAAATAACTGTTTTCAAACATGAGTCAATTTTGCTCACTATGTTTCATTCAAGTGCATTTATATAAATTCATGCGTGTGCAAGCCCTGTATAAATTCGCAGTAAAATTCCTGCTCATACCATAGAAATGATTCATTAGAAAAAATAAAAAGTCAGACCCAGGGTCTGACTTAAATAAACAGATTTATTGGCTGAAAATATCAGGCTGATTTTAAATAATGCAGTATGTTTTGGTTGATCAGGGCAGTTTCAGTCACCGTAGAAGCATGTGCTCCCGTTTCGAGCAGGTTAAACCGGCTATGTGGCAATAACTGCTGCAATTTTTGTGAACATTGATATGGCACCAGAAAGTCATCCCGATTGGCAATCAGATGTACAGGAACATTTTTGAGTGCCTGCCGATGCACTTCTTCTAGTTGAAAAGCTTGTACTGCCTGTATACGTGCCAAGACATTTTGAATCGGTGGAAAGTCAAGGAGCTGCTTATTTTCTGCATCAGTCAACTGTTCAATATGTGTAGAGATCCATTGCGGTGGATACAGAAATAAAGCCTGTGCCCGCACATAGGCCTCAGTCCCGCTATTCAGCAATAAAGAAGTCCTTGCCTGAAAACATTTTTGGGTATGTGAATCCAGTTCCCCCCAGGCATTCAACATGGTCAGGCTAAGTAACTTCACACCCTTTTCCGTCTGACAGGTCGCCAGTTGCATGCCAATATGTCCGCCTAGGGCATGTCCAATAAAATGAAACTCGCAAATATCCTCATTGATCAATAAATCCAGAATCTGCCGAGCCATATGATCTACGGAATAAGGCGTTGGCAAGAGTTCAGAATCCGCATGACAACCTTCCTGATCATAGGTCACCACATGAAAATCTTGCTGCAAAACCTCAATTTGTGGATTCCAGAAACTTGCATGTCCACCTAAACCAGAAGAAAGCACTATATAAGGCGCATCGGCCCGTGCTGCAGGATAAATAAATAAAGACATAAAATTCTCATAGTTTCGCTATGAGATGAGTGCAGCAAAATACATGCCTGAATAGGACTATTTTTGAACAATTGATAAAACTATAACCAATAGACATTAAAGCTATAATAAAATTCCTGCACCTCAAAGCGCACGTTATAGCCCAGTTCAGTCAATTCTGCCGAAAGACCACGGATCTCTTCTAAAGGCAAATGTTTTGGAAACACTGTTAGCACAGCGGTATTGCCCAGTCGGGCATTATCTTCAATCAATTGAGCCAAGCGAGGCTTATACATTTCAATATTTAAATTGGCCACGTCCGATAAAATTTTGGCCTGATCTGCAGTCATAAAACTCATTGTTCTTTACTCTTTTTGATTTTTATTTAATGAAGTTAAATGATTTAATTCACATAAAATATTTTTGTTTTGTATCTAATTAAATCAATCGTGCATAAAAAAATCCCTCACATGGAGGGATTTTCTTAGAAAAAATTACTGACCTGGTAAAGGAATATATTGTGAAGAACTGCTTTGCGTTTTACGTTCACTAATCACCACATCCAGTGTCATGGTTTTTCCAGCGCGCTCTACTTCAATCTGAACGGTACTGTTTGGTGCCTGTAAAGCGACAAAATTAATCAGATGTGAGGCAGAAGTAATCACTTCATTATTTACTTTGATAATTTTATCACCACGCTGGATGCCAGCTTTTGCTGCTGGTCCATTTTCCAGCACTTCAGCGACCACTACACCTGATTCTTTAGGTTGCAGTACATCATTACGTTCAGTCGGCAACAGACTGATACCCAGCCAGCCACGAACGACACGGCCATCTTTCAGGATTGCATTCATCACCTGTTGACAAATTTTAGCGGGAATCGCAAAACCAATCCCCAGTGAGCCACCTGTTTGCGAGAAGATTGCTGTATTCACCCCGATCAGGTTACCGGCAACATCAATCAATGCACCACCCGAGTTGCCCGGATTAATTGCAGCATCTGTCTGAATAAAGTCTTCATAGGTATTGATGCCCAGATCAGAACGGCCTGTCGCAGAAATAATCCCCTGAGTCACGGTTTGACCGACACCAAACGGGTTACCAATAGCCAGAACAACATCACCGACTTCATTGCCACTCAGCTTAAATGGCAAAACTGGTAATTGTTCAAGTTCGATCTTGATTACAGCCAAATCCGTATCCGGGTCTGTACCCACGACTTTGGCTTCGGCACGACGTCCATCATGCAAGGCCACTACAATCTGGTCTGCTTGTGCAATCACGTGATTATTGGTCAGGATATAACCATCAGGACGAACTATCACGCCTGAACCTAAACTGTTTTCATTTGGACTTTGACCAAACTGGTCTGGTAACTGATCACCGAAAAATTCACGGAAGACTGGATCTGTCAGTAAAGGATGCGCCTGCTGTTTTACTTTTTGTGTGGTAAAGATATTTACCACCGCAGGTGCTGCGACTTTCACTGCGGCACTATAGGAGACAACGCCTCCAGAACGCGAAGTATCGATCAACGGTTCTACTTTTTCAGCAGGCATTTTTACGCCATCCGGCGCAATCGGTGATTTAGGTTTCTGCAGCTGCTGCCACCCCAAAAAACCGATAATGACTAAAATCAGTAACACCCAAGGTAACCATGTAAAGGTACGGCGCACTTTGCTATCCTCTAAAATATTTTAATTCGTTGATGACTAAGTAATTTGTATCCTATTGTAATGCCAAATACATAACTAAACACAAAAAAATCCACAGAGATTTGTGCTGCTTTAGTTACAATTGGACATATGAATAAGAATTGGCAAGTTCATAAACTGACAGGAATTTTATGGCGAATTTAAACGATATTATCCGCTGGTGCGATCAGACTTTGGCATCTTCCGAATTTAAGGACTATGCACCAAATGGCTTACAGATCGAAGGCCGCGCTGAAGTCAATAAAATTTTATGTGCCGTTACTGCCTCCCAAACTGCGATCGAAGCTGCGATTGAACAAGGTGCTGATTTACTATTGGTTCACCATGGTTATTTCTGGAAAGGTGAAGCCTACCCGATTACCGGGATGCGTGGTAAACGAATTAAAAGCCTGATCCAAAATGATATTTCGCTTGTTGGTTATCACCTGCCTTTAGATAGCCATCCAACTCTGGGAAACAATATTGCGATTGCAGACCTGCTGGAACTGGAAAACTTGGAACAGCTTGATCCGAGTGAGCGCCGTCCAATTGGGAATATTGGTTATTTAAAACAGGCCATGACGCCAGAAGGATTCAAGGCCTATGTATCAGAAAGACTGGGCTATGATGCGTTGCATTTACCTGCCGAAAAAAGCCTGATTCAAAAAGTCGGTTTCTGTACTGGTGGTGCACAGGATTATATTCATAAAGCAGCGGCACAAGACTGTGATGCTTATATTTCTGGCGAAGTCAGTGAGCGTACTTTTTATGATGCTCAGGAACTGGATGTGCATTATTATGCCTGCGGCCACCACGCCACTGAAAAATATGGTGTACAACGTCTGGCTAAAGCTATTTCAGAACAATTTAATATTGAGTATAGTTATTTCGAATTAAACAATCCGATTTAATTTCGATTGGCAAGTAGATGAGTGGCTTTATCTTTAAATTTTCAGGCTTTATTCTGTATTGTTATTTATACACAGTCCCATTTTTGCCTAAGAATCTATTACAATAACGCCACTTATTGTCAAAACCCAGCAAAATGCAAGGAATTGAAAACATGACAACCATTACTTTACCACCATTACCATACGACTACGACGCTCTTGCTCCACACATCAGCAAAGAAACTTTAGAATACCACCACGACAAACACCACAATACTTATGTGGTTAACCTGAACAACCTGATCGCTGGTACTGAGCTTGAAGGCAAAACTCTAGAAGAAATCATCAAAGCAACTGCTGGTGATTCATCTAAAGCAGGTGTATTTAACAACGCTGCACAAGTATGGAACCACACATTCTACTGGAACTGCTTGACTAAAAACGGTGGCGGTAAAGCAACTGGCGCTTTGGCTGCAAAAATTGACGAAGCTTTCGGTTCTTACGAAAAATTCGCTGAAGAGTTCGCAACTGCTGCTGCAACTCAGTTCGGTTCAGGTTGGGCTTGGTTAGTTGCTGATGAAGTAAACGGTAACCTGTCTATCCTTAAAACTTCAAATGCTGACACTCCAATGGCACACGGTAAAATTGCTGTGTTGACAATCGATGTTTGGGAACACGCTTACTACATCGACTACCGTAACGCTCGTCCTAAATACATCTCTACTTTCCTAGAAAGCCTGGTGAACTGGGATTACGCAAACGCGAAATATGCTGGTCAACCTGCTGGTGTTGAGAAATAATTTTTTATTTCCAGCTTAAAAAATCACCCTTCATGGGTGATTTTTTTATTTTTAGGTCTAAGATGCATATTAAAAAAGCAAATGATTCATTTCTTTACAGGAATTGATTGACGGTCTTTGTTTTCCTGCCTAAAATGCGCATCAGATTCTCCAATAGCTCAGTCGGTAGAGCG